>CANJNX010000102.1 GCA_947475495.1 Comamonadaceae bacterium
CGGCCAGTGACACTCAGAATAGCCCACTATTATATCTTTTCCAAAGCCATGCCAACCATCCGACCTTGTACAGACGCAGATATACCTGCTGTCACCGCCATTTACCAACACCACGTACTCCACGGAACAGGCACATTTGAAATCGATCCGCCCACTGAAACCGACATGCAAAGCCGCAGAGCAGACGTTCTGTCGAAGGGCCTGCCCTACTTGGTGATCGAAGAAAACGCGCAAGTTCTCGGGTTTGCCTACTGCAATTGGTTTAAGCCTCGGCCAGCCTACCGTTTTTCTGCAGAAGACTCCATCTACCTGTCTCCACAGGCAACGGGACAAGGATGGGGACGGCTGCTTCTCGCAGAATTGATGGGCCAGGCCCAACGCGCTGGTGTGCGCAAACTCATTGCTGTGATTGGTGACTCCCGCAACGTTAGCTCGATAGGCGTGCACAGCGCCGTGGGTTTTACTTCTGTGGGCGTTCTTAGCGATTGCGGTTGGAAATTCGATCGCTGGGTTGATGTTGTGCTTATGGAATGCCCCATCGGCCAGGGAAGCAGCACCGCTGCGTCACAATGAGCGCTATGAAAAATAAAACCATCGCGGTGTGGCTCACACTCTTGACGGGCCCTGTAGGCTTACAAAGGATCTATCTCACAGGACGATTTGACATATGGAGTTGGCTTGCACTCGGGCCCAGTGCGGCAGGTGCTTACGGAGTCATGCGTGCCAGAGCGATCGGATTAGACGACCACCTCAGCTGGCTTTTGATTCCATTCTTGGGTTTTTGCATTGCTGCCTGCGCCCTTGCTGCGATTGTGTATGGAGTCACCGACGCCCAGCGCTGGAATCAAAAATTCAACCCTTTGGCCGATGCTGCAGACGAATCAGGTCAAACCAACTGGCTCACCGTAATGGGACTGGGGAGCTCCCTGCTCATTGGAACCACCGCGCTCATGGCCACCTTGGCATTTAGCTTTCAGCGCTATTTTGAGATAAGCACCTAAAAAAATAGCCTCTAAGTTGTAAACCAAGAGGCTATTAACTGTTCAGACAACTGCAAGCTTAAGCCGTCACGCCCTTAGCGATATCCACATACTCCTCAATCTGGTTGAAGTTCAGGTATTTGTAGATCGCAGCACCGTCTTTGTTAACGACACCCATGGCTTCGTGGTACTCAGCCACCGTAGGGATGTGGCCCAGCTTGGACGCGATCGCGGCCAACTCGGCTGAGGCCAGATACACATTGGTGTTCTTGCCCAGGCGGTTAGGGAAGTTACGCGTGCTGGTGGAGACCACGGTGGCACCTTCGCGCACTTGCGCTTGGTTGCCCATACACAACGAGCAGCCAGGCATTTCGGTGCGCGCACCGGCAGCGCCAAAGTTAGCGTAATGGCCTTCCTTGATCAGCTCGCTCTCATCCATTTTTGTGGGAGGTGCGACCCAAAGTTTGACAGGAATATCACGACTACCGCCAAGCAACTTGGCCGCTGCGCGGAAGTGCCCGATGTTGGTCATGCACGAACCGATGAACGCTTCGTCAATTTTGGTACCGGCCACCTGAGAGAGAAATTTAGCGTCATCGGGGTCGTTGGGGCAACACAAAATCGGCTCTTTGATGTCGGCCAAATCAATATCAATGACGTGGGCGTATTCCGCATTTTTGTCTGCTTCAAGCAGGTTAGGTGCAGCCAACCACGCTTCTACTTTCTCGATACGGCGCGCCAGCGTGCGTGCGTCAGCGTAGCCATCGGCAATCATGTTCTTCATCAGCACCACGTTGGACTTCAGGTATTCCTGCACCGGCTCTTTGTTGAGCTTGATCGTGCAGCCAGCAGCAGAGCGTTCGGCAGACGCATCTGACAACTCGAACGCTTGTTCAACCTTGAGGTTGGGCAGACCTTCGATTTCCAAGATGCGGCCAGAAAATTCGTTGATCTTGCCGGCCTTGGCCACGGTCAACAAACCTTTCTTGATGGCGTACAGCGGAATGGCATGGACCAAGTCGCGCAATGTCACGCCGGGTTGCATTTCGCCTTTGAAGCGAACCAGGATGGACTCGGGCATGTCCAAAGGCATCACACCGGTGGCAGCTCCAAACGCCACCAAGCCAGAACCAGCTGGAAAGCTGATACCGATAGGAAAACGGGTGTGTGAATCGCCGCCCGTACCGACAGTGTCAGGCAACAACAAGCGGTTCAGCCAAGAATGGATGACGCCGTCACCTGGGCGCAGGGCCACGCCGCCACGGTTACTGATGAAAGCGGGCAATTCGCGGTGCGTCTTCACGTCTACCGACTTAGGGTAAGCCGCGGTGTGGCAGAACGATTGCATGACCATGTCAGCTGAGAAGCCCAAGCACGCCAAGTCTTTCAACTCGTCGCGTGTCATGGGGCCTGTGGTGTCTTGCGAGCCCACGGTGGTCATTTTGGGTTCGCAGTAAGTGCCGGGGCGCACGCCTTGGCCTTCTGGCAAACCGACCGCGCGACCGACCATTTTTTGAGCCAGCGTGAAGCCCGCTTTGGTGGCGGTCGGCACCGAAGGCAAACGGAACAATGTCGATGCAGGCAAGCCTAAAAAATCACGGGCCTTGGCAGTCAAGCTGCGACCAATGATCAGGTTGATACGACCACCCGCGCGCACTTCGTCGAACAGCACGTCGCTTTTGAGTTTGAACTCAGTCAAAGTAGCGCCGTTTTTCACGATCTTGCCGTCGTAGGGCAGGATGTCGATGACGTCGCCCATTTCCAACTTGGTCACGTCCACTTCGATCGGCAAAGCGCCCGAGTCTTCTTGGGTGTTGAAGAAGATGGGTGCAATCTTGCCACCCAAGGTGACGCCGCCAAAGCGCTTATTGGGCACGAAGGGAATGTCTTGGCCGGTGGCCCAAATCACGCTGTTAGTAGCCGACTTGCGGCTGGAACCGGTACCGACCACATCGCCCACATAAGCCACCAAATGGCCTTTTTTCTTCAAATCTTCAACGAACTGCATGGGTCCGCGTTTGCCGTCTTCTTCCGGCTTGAACGCTGCGCCTTCGCGGGTGTTTTTCAACATCGCCAAGTAATGCAATGGAATGTCCGGGCGGCTCCAAGCGTCCGGTGCTGGAGACAAGTCGTCGGTATTGGTTTCACCGGGCACCTTGAAGACAGTGACCGTGATTTTTTTCTCGACTTCAGGTCGGGTGGTAAACCACTCGCCATCAGCCCAACTTTGCATGACTTCTTTGGCTTTGGCGTTGCCCGCCTTGGCTTTGTCGGAAACGTCATTAAAGAAGTCGAACATCAACAACGTTTTCTTCAACGCAGTTGCGGCCACACCAGCCACTTCAGCATCGTCGAGCAATTCGATCAAGGGGTGCACGTTGTAGCCGCCCACCATGGTGCCGAGCAACTCAGTGGCTTTGGACTTAGAGACCAAGCCTACTTTGATTTCGCCGTGTGCTACAGCTGCCAAGAAAGAGGCTTTGACTTTGGCCGCATCGTCCACGCCGGGTGGCACGCGGTGGGTCAACATATCCATTAAAAAAGCCGCTTCGCCAGCAGGAGGTGCCTTGATGAGCTCAATCAGCTCCGCGGTTTGCTTGGCATCCAAAGGCAGGGGTGGAATTCCCATAGCGCTGCGTTCAGCAACATGGTCTCGGTAGGCTTTCAACATAGGTTTCTCCTCATCAATGACTAAAAAAGTGACGAATTTCGTTGGGAACAGCAACCCCAGTGTGTTGTGCGCGCTCTAACAACTGCCAAAAATAACGGTAACTTGCACGGTCATGCAATGTGCCATCGATTGCGATGGGGGCCCATTCTTGGGCAGAGGCTTTCTCAAGAATGCGCGCAGCCAAATCAACCTCTGATGGATCAGGTGCAAAGGCCCGAAGAATGGGCCGGATTTGGTCGGGGTGAATACTCCACATGCGGGTGAATCCCAAAGCGGTAGCTGCAACACGCGCTGCAGTTTCTAAAGCCACAGTATCACGCAGCTCGGTGACCACACAGTGCGAGGGTACTTTGCCATGGGCGTGGCACGCGCTGGCGATTTCTAGCTTGGCCCGAAGCACCAAAGGATGGTTGAACTGATCCAAGGTGTGCTTGTCCGAGATGGCGCGCAATCCCATAGCCGAAGACGGTATCGCACCCGCATGGGCAGAGACGAAATCCATGAGTCCAAAACTCAGCGATTGAACCCGGGGATGGGCGGCAATCGCAAAAGCGTGGTGCACAGCGGCTGGGGACTCAATCAAAACATGCAATGGCAAAGTCACCGGTCCAGCATGGGCATCGATAGCTTTAAGCGCAGTTTCAACATCACAGAATGACTCCACCTTAGGAACCATGATGTAGCTTAGCTTTGCTGCGCAAGCGCCGACAATGATGGCTACATCCTGTGCAAATGCCGGATGGTTCACCGGGTGAAGCCGCGCACCTCTGCGCAAATGGCGGGGATCAACCGAAGCGTCTGAGCCAGGAGACGATTGCCTTAGCAGCTCAGACACCAAATGGGCTTGTTCAGCTTCACCACCCACAGGTGCGCCATCTTCGCAATCGAGAGTAACGTCGAAGACGCAAGCCCCAAACTCTTCAGCCATTTCCGCTTGCAGTTGCAAACTCTTGCGCATACGGGCTTCTACGCCGCTGTAGTGGTCACACACCGGCAAAGCACCCGCTTGCGCTTGTGCGCCAAGGAGGATTTCGCGAGGATGGGGCATGGTGGCGCTTGTCCCGAAGGAGCGTCTGTGAAGACGCACCGGCGGGTTACGGGTTACAGCAAGTGGGCAACGCCTGCTTGCTCGTCTTGCAACTCTTTGAGTGTTTTGTTGATGCACTCTTGGCTGAAAGCATCGATAGGCAAATCTTGCACGACCTTGTATTCACCGGCTTCACAGGTCACGGCAAAGCCAAACATGGTGTCTTTAGGAATACCGTATTGA
>CANJNX010000103.1 GCA_947475495.1 Comamonadaceae bacterium
CAACCAGCGCCCAGGGCCATGGTTTGGGTGGAATGTTGCATAGATAGAACTCCTGACTGATTTTTGCCTACGGAGCCTATTGAATCACAAGCGGATGACACCGCGCGCCGCTGCCATGGAACAAGCCCTACAAAATACCCGCTTGATTGACGCAATTTCAAAAATCGTTACACTACTAACCAACCAGTCATTAATTATGAGCCTACCCCAAACCCTTCGTGATCTCGTCTGCCCTGCCCCGCACAAGCGGGAGCGGCGTAAAGAGGCGCGTCCGGGCGAACTGCTTGACGCGGCTTTATCGCTTTTCGTGGAAAAAGGCTATGCCGCCACCAAAGTTGAAGAAGTGGCGCAGCGCGCTGGCGTATCCAAAGGCACGCTGTTTTTGTACTTTTCTAGCAAAGAAGAACTCTTCAAAGCGGTCGTTCGCCAAAATATTTCCGGGAAATTTTCTGAATTTAATACCGCCCTCGATGAATTTGAAGGTCCTACTGGTGAATTACTGCGCATTTTTGTACACGCTTGGTGGAACCGTATTGCAGCATCCCAAGGCGCTGGCATTATCAAACTCATGGTCAGCGAAGGGGCGCAATTTCCTGAGCTGGCAGATTTTTACCGCGTCGAGGTGGTTGAACCGGGCTCGCAATTGATTCGTCGCGTCTTAGACCGTGGAACACAACGCGGAGAATTTCGACTTCTTGACCCCCACTATGGCTTTTACGCGGTCTTAGCGCCCATCATGTTTGTAGCACTTTGGAAAAATGCACCCCATTTATCAGGCACAGACGGGCTGTCCATGGACGTCAGCACGTACCTCGATATGCAAATTGACATTTTGCTCAGTGGCTTAAGTTTGTCCTCCTCAGCCCAGCGTCCCAGTTAAGTAGCTACCTCGCTTTACATCTTTTTTTATTCTGAACCCTTACCCTATGAAACTCAAAGTCAAATGGATTGCATTGGCGCTGGTTGCGGTTTTGCTCGCCGCAGGTGCGGTAAAAATGGTCACCTCAAAAAATGCGCAAAAGCAAAATTTACAAGCCCAGCAGGCTGCACAAGCCAACGCCCCCAGCGTACAGTTGGCGGCAAAAGACGTCCTAGATGTCCAAGAGATTGAACTGCAACAGGGCTTGGCCATTTCAGGTCAAATCAAAGCGGTTAACTCTGCTTTCGTCAAAGCCCGCGTCGCGGGTGAACTGCGTGAACTCTCGGTAAGAGAGGGTGACTTTGTAAAAGCAGGGCAAATCATCGGACGAATCGAGGCCACCGAATACTTGGCCCGGGTTCGCCAAGCCGAGCAACAAGCCCAAGCAGCGAAAGCCCAAGTGGATATTGCAAAACGCAGTTTTGAAAACAACCGCGCTTTGGTTGACCAGGGTTTTATTTCCAAAACGGGGCTCGACGCTTCCTCTTCCTCGCTTGCAGGTGCGCAAGCAAGCTACCTGGCCGCTCAAGCCGGTGCCGACTTGGCCCAAAAATCACTGGACGACGCAACTGTTCGAGCGCCCATCAGTGGACAAATATCGCAGCGCCTCGTACAAAGCGGAGAGCGCGTTGCGATTGAAGCACGCATGGTTGAAATCGTTGATTTAAGTCGCTTAGAACTGGAAATCAGTTTGGCAGCCAGTGACTCTGTCTTTGTCAAAGTCGGCCAAAAAGCCCAGCTTAACGTTGAAGGCAACGGTCAATCGATCAGTGCCAAAGTTGCACGCTTGAACCCGAGCGCTACGGCTGGAAGTCGCGCCGTTTTGGCCTACTTAAGCCTAGATCAAAGTGCCCAACTTCGCCAAGGTTTTTATGCCCAAGGAGTTTTGGCGACAGGGTCACAGCGCGTGATTGCCATCCCATTAAGCGCAGTGCGCACCGACAAACCCCAACCGTATGTCCAGGTGTTAGCAGACGGAAAAATTCAACACCAGACCGTAGAGCTTGGCAGTCGGGGGGAGTACCAAGGCCAAACGATGGTCGCAGTGGCGGGGCTAGCCCCCGGCAAAAAAATACTGGCCGGTGTGGCAGGGCCCATGACCGTTGGCACACTGATCAGCACAGAAGGCGCAAAGTAATTTATGTGGTTCACCCGCGTTAGCCTTCAAAACCCTGTATTTGCCACCATGGTCATGTTGGCCTTGGTTGTACTGGGCCTGTTTTCTCTTCAGCGCATGCAGGTTGACCAATTCCCCAACATTGATTTTCCAGTGGTGGTGGTGATTGCAGACTACCCCGGTGCCGCACCCGAAATTGTAGAAAGTGAAGTCTCCAAAAAAATCGAAGAAAGCGTCAACTCGATTGCCGGTATCAACGCGCTAACTTCGCGCAGCTATGAAGGCCAATCAGTGGTCGTGATTGAGTTTGGTTTGCATATCGACGGCCGAAAGGCAGCTGATGACGTACGCGAAAAAGTAGCCGCAGTCAAACCCCTGTTACGCGCAGAAGTCAAAGAGCCCCGCGTACTTCGGTTCGATCCTTCTGCCAAGGCCGTGTGGTCGGTTGCAGTTTTACCTGACACCACGACCAACGCAACGGCACTGTCTGCGGTGGAACTCACCAACTGGGCGGAGCAGGTCTTTAAAAAGCGCCTTGAGAATGTTCGCGGTGTAGGTTCAGCTACCGTGGTGGGAGGAACCAAACGCGAAATCAATATTTACCTCAACCCCCAGGCACTCGAAGCATTCGGCATCACGCCCGACCAAGTCGTCAGCGCAGTGCGCAACGACAACCAGGACCTGCCGGTAGGGAGTATTCGGTCCCTAGAACAAGAGCGTGTGATTCAAATTGCTGCACGCATGCAACGCCCTGAGGATTTCGGCAAGATCATCGTTGCGAGAAAAAATGGCGCACCCATTCGGGTCGAGCAACTGGCACAAGTGAAAGACGGCGCCCAAGAGGTGGAGAGTCTGGCCTTGTACAACGGACAACGCACCTTGCTCGTGACAGTTCAAAAATCGCAAGATGAGAACACCATTGCAGTGGTTGACGGATTACAAAAAACACTGCTTGAACTCAGAAAACAACTCCCCCCAGGCATCAAATTGGAACAGGTCAGTGATGACTCACGGCAGATTCGTGTCTCCGTTGAAAACGTTCGTCGCACGCTCATTGAAGGTGCACTGTTAACGGTATTGATCGTATTTTTGTTCTTGAATTCTTGGCGGTCTACGGTCATTACCGGGCTTACCTTACCGATCGCTCTCATCGGAACTTTTCTTTTCATGAACATGTTGGGCTTTACCATCAACATGATCACCATGATGGCCATGAGCTTGTGTGTGGGCTTGCTCATTGATGACGCGATTGTGGTGCGCGAAAACATCGTGCGCCACGTCCAAATGGGGAAAACGCCTTACCAAGCCTCACTTGACGGAACCCAAGAAATTGGTTTGGCCGTTTTTGCAACCACGATGTCCATCGTTGCCGTCTTTTTACCCATTGGCTTTATGGGCGGCATCATTGGAAAGTTTTTCCACGAGTTTGGACTCACGATTGTTGTTGCAGTGCTGATCTCGATGTTTGTGAGCTTTACGCTAGACCCCATGCTCTCGAGCATTTGGCACGACCCCACCATCGAACACCACAGCCTCAGAGGCCCACCCGTGAGCTTCTATGACAAAACGATCGGGCGGGTAACGGCCTGGTTTGAACGCGCTACCGAATCCTTGGCGGAAGGCTACCAAAGTATTTTGAGGTGGGCTTTGGTGCATAAGCTCAAGACCGTTTTTTTGGCCATTGGAATATTTGTAGTGAGTATTTTTATGGTGCCACTTTTGGGAACCGAGTTTGTTCCCAAGTCTGATTTTTCTGAAACCACACTCAACTTCAACACCCCGGTTGGTACATCACTGGAAGTCACCGAGTCCAGAGCCCAACAAGTGGAAGCCATCGTTCGCAGTTTTCCTGAAGTCCGCTACACCGTAACCAGCATCAATACGGGCAGCGCACAAGGGAAAATCTACGCAAGTATTTATATCCGTTTGGTCGATCGCAAAGACCGTAAGCTTGGCATTGAAGAAATGTCGGGGATTTTGAGGGAAAGATTAAAGCGCGTTCCAGGTATCACGGTGACCCATATCGGGCTGAACGACTCGGTCGGCGGGAGTAAGCAAATTAAGTTCTTTATTCAAGGTACTGACAGTGCAACTCTGGATCGCATCACCAATTCAGCATTGGAAAGAATTCGCGCTATTCCCGGATTGGTTGATCTAGACTCTAGTGTCAAACCCAATAAACCCACGCTCAACATCCAAGTCAAACGTGAGTACGCTTCAGACTTGGGTTTGAATATTTCACAAATTGGGTCCAGCCTACGTACCTTGGTTGCAGGCCAAACCGTGGGGAACTGGCGCGCAGTGGACGACCAGACCTATGATGTCAATGTGCGGCTTAACCCGCAAGCACGCAACGCGCCCCAAGACCTGGCGCAAATCCCTTTTGCCATGGGCACGAATCCCGATGGCAGTTCTCGCATCGTCAGGCTCAACCAAATCGCAGTGGTAACGGAGTCGACAGGACCCAACCAAGTCAATCGGCGCGACTTAATGCGCGAAGTGTCCTTGAGCGCCAACGTAACGGGGCGTTCTGCAGGCGAAGTTTCTGCAGACATCAAAAAAGTGATGGACAGCATTGCCATGCCGCAGGGATACATCTTTAAATTTGGCGGCTCAACCAAAGACATGGCCGAAGCATTTGGCTACGCCATCTCAGCGCTGGTCTTGGCCATTGTTTTTATTTATATGATTTTGGCAAGCCAGTTCAAGAGCTTTTTGCAGCCGATCGCTCTCATGACCGCCCTGCCCTTAACGCTCATTGGCGTGGTGCTGGCGTTGATGATGTTTAACTCAACTTTGTCCATGTTTTCTGTCATCCGCGTGGTGATGCTCATGGGCTTGGTGACGAAGAATGCGATTTTGCTGGTTGACTTTGCGATTC
>CANJNX010000104.1 GCA_947475495.1 Comamonadaceae bacterium
GTTCTCGTGGAAACGACCTCCTGACACCACGCCCAGCGTATCGCTTTTCAGGCTTAAAGCCTGGAGATCGGTGGTGCCTGTGCGCTAGGCGCTGGCTCGAAGCGTTTGAAGCCGGCGTAGCGCCGGCGGTCGTTTTGGTATCAACCCATGCCAAGGCCCTCGCCTTTGCATCGCTAGATCAATTGAAATCATGCGCCCATGCGCCTTTGCAATAAATGGCAGACCTAAGCAGTGGTCCTTCTTTCAAAGGAAATAAGAAACACCTTCCGACCAAGCCGTGTAAGCAATGCGGGCGGGATATGACCTGGCGCAAAGCATGGGCGAAGAATTGGGAAGCGGTTTTGTACTGCTCTGATACCTGCCGCAAAAACAAAAGAGAGCCAAACCCTTGAGAAACCTTATCATCGTTTTAGGCGACCAACTTGACGAAAAAGCATCTGCATTCGAAGACTTTGATCCTTTGCATGATGCAGTGTGGATGGCCGAAGTCGACGAAGAATCAACGCACGTCATCTCTTCAAAACAACGCACCGTTGTATTTTTAAGTGCCATGCGGCATTTCGCACAAGCGCTTCGAGAAAAAAATTGGACAGTCAATTACAACGAAATTGACAGCGCGGATAACACGGGGACATTGCAAGGCGAGCTAAAGCAGACCATTGAACAGACCCAGCCGAAAAAATTAATCATGACGGCGCCTGGCGAATGGCGCATTCTCCAAAAAATACGCGAACTGGCTCGGTCCATGCATCTGGAATTGGACATTCGCGACGACACCCATTTTTTCAGTACCGTGCGAGATTTTTCAGAGCATGCCGCATCCAGAAAGCAACTGCGCTTAGAATTTTTTTACCGCGAGATGCGGCTGAAAAATGGCATCTTGATGGATGGAAAAAAGCCAGTCGGTGGCGCTTGGAATTTTGACGCTGAAAACCGCGAGAGTTTCGGCAAACAGGGGCCGGGAATATTGCCCCAACCCAGTCGATTTGCACCCGACGCGATCACCAAAAAAGTTATCGAATTGGTGAATCGGCGTTTTGCAAGTCACCCCGGATCCATCGCAACATTTGGCTGGCCTGTGAATCGATTGCAGGCATTAGAAGCCCTTGATGCATTTATTGAACACCGACTTCCCAATTTTGGGCGTTTTGAGGACGCAATGTGGGAAGGCGAGGCCTGGTTGTACCACTCGCATCTGTCTTGCGCCTTGAATTTAAAACTCCTTAACCCAAGAGAGGTGGTTGCGGCTGCGTCGCATGCATACCAACAAGGACTTGCACCACTGGCTTCCGTTGAAGGCTTTATTCGGCAAATCTTAGGATGGCGAGAATTTGTTCGTGGCATCTATTGGAGCCAGATGCCAAGCTATATAGATCGCAACGAAATGAAGGCCACTGCCCCACTCCCCAGTTTTTACTGGACAGGCGCAACCGACATGGCTTGTATGCGGGATGCGATTCAACAAACGCTTCAACATGGTTACGCACACCACATCCAACGGCTGATGGTTACCGGCTTGTATGCCTTGCTGCTTGGCGTTAAACCGAAAGAAGTGCATGCGTGGTATCTGGGTGTTTACGTGGACGCGGTGGAATGGGTTGAGCTTCCTAATACACTTGGCATGAGCCAATATGCCGACGGTGGACTCATGTCAAGCAAGCCCTATATTGCCAGCGGCAAATATATTGACCGCATGAGCAATCACTGCAAAGGATGCCGTTTTGATCCTGCACAATCGACGGGCGAAACCTCGTGCCCCTTCACCACTTTGTATTGGGATTACCTGAACCGCCACGCCGACCAACTTGCAAAAAATCCGCGTATGCTGATGCAACTTAAAAACCTCAACAGGTTGACGTCTACCCAACGTGAGCTCATCACATCCCAGGCCAAATCTCTAAAGGAGTCCGTCCATGCTTAAATACAAACTCGCTGCATTGGTATTCACTGTAAGCGCTCTATGGATTGGACATGCTATGGCTACAGAAGAACCGCCCTACAAAGTTTTGGTCACAGACAAATCATTTGAGATTCGGCAATACGCCCCGATGCTGATCGCTGAGACTTTGGTAGAGGGCGATATGGATGAGGCATCGAGCAAAGGCTTCCGACTGATCGCTGATTTTATTTTTGGCAACAACCAAGTTTCAGATTCACAGCTTAAGTCAAAGATCGCTATGACTGCGCCAGTGACGGCGGAACCCCAGTCCTCCAAAATCTCAATGACGGCGCCTGTCACTTTAGAACCGTCGTCAGCTGCAATGACAATGCAGACTGCCAACCAATGGCGAATTAGTTTTGTGATGCCAAGTCAATACACGATGGACACCATCCCAAAACCAAAAAACAACGCTGTTCGTTTGAAAGAAATTCCAAGTAAATACTTTGCGGTTCATACCTACTCGGGATTCAACAATCTCACCCGGGTTCAAAGCAAGACGGATGAAACAGTGGTTTGGGCCGGAAAGCGGTCACTGAAAATGATCGGAACGCCTCAAATTTCCAGGTATGACCCGCCTTGGACTTTGCCTATGTTCCGACGCAATGAAATCATGGTCGAGATTTCCGCGCCCTAAATCATGCGTAACGCTGACTCGCTAACCTAGCCCCTTCAGCCAAGGCCTTAAGTTTGCGCTCAGCCACATCGCGGGTCATAGGCGCCAAGCCACAGTTGGTACACGCAATCAAGCGGTGCTTGGGAACGAACTGCAAAGCGCGGCCAATCGTGTCGGCGATCTCCTCTGGAGTTTCAATCTCAGTGCTGGCAACATCGATGACCCCGACCATCACGTCCTTGCCCTCCAATAACTTCATCATTTCCATAGGCACATGGGAATGAAAACATTCCAAACTCACCTGTTGGATGCTGCTCTTGGCTAAGGCGGGAAATACTTTTTCATACTGGCGCCATTCGTCACCCAAGGTTTTTTTCCAGTTGTTATTGGCTTCAATGCCATAGCCGTAACAAATGTGGACTGCGGTGGTGCAGGTCAAGCCTTGCGCTGCGCGCTCAAGGGCTTTGACGCCCCAGTCGGCAGCTTCGTCCATGTACACATTGAAAGCCGGTTCATCAAACTGAATGATGTCTACGCCATCGGCTTGGAGGGCGAGCGCCTCTTGGTTGAGCAGCTCAGCAAAAGCCATGGCCATCTTGACCTTGTCACCATAAAAACGGTCGGCCACGGTGTCCACGATGGTCATGGGGCCAGGCAAGGTGAATTTCAGTTTTTTCTGGGTATGGGCCCGCGCCAACTGGGCCTCGAAGGCGTGTACCCGCCCTTTTAAGCGCAACGGGGCAATGACCTGGGGAACCTGGGCGTCATAGCGGTTGTTGCGAATGCCCATGGTGACCTTGTTTACAAAGTCGATGCCTTCCACGTGTTCTACAAAGCCATGAACGAAATGCTGGCGCGCTTGCTCGCCGTCTCCTATGACATCGATCCCTGCGTCCTCTTGCGCCTTGATCCACAACAAAGTAGCGTCGCGCTTAACCTGTAGCAACGCATCGCCTTGGGCTTTCCACTGCGGCCAGAGTTTTTCGGTTTCTGCAAGCCAAGCGGGTTTGGGAAGGCTTCCGGCGATTGCGGTAGTAAACATCAATACTCCTTGAAGGGGCAGAAAAAATGAGGCTGCGAAAAAATTACGCTTTGAGATCGACTTGACGCCCTTTGGCTTGGGCCTGGCTTTCTTGTTTTTCTTTGACCCGCGTATAGGTGGTCTGGGCTTGTTCGTTTTGATGAATAGGCTTGGGATCAGGCCGTGGCGCGTCGTCCGCTTTTTTAGTCACTGCTTTGACGGATTCGCGCGGCGGTTGCACCTGCGCTGGCGCTGGACGCTGAGAAACTGGAGAGACGCTCATCACAATCCTTAGGGCTTTGAAGGGTTTCGCGACTGAGTTTAACGCTACCGGCTATTTTTCGTAGGGGTTGCTTGATACCCTTACTGACGCGATCAATCGTGATGAAATGCCGTCTTGAGAAACTGCATGAACGCTTTGACCTTCGCGCTCGCGAGGCGCCTTGAAGGGTGGAGCGCCCAAATCTCCGTTGGCTGACCTGCCAGCGCGCCCCAACTAATAAGACGACCCGCCGCCAAATCCTCCTTCACAAGAACAAGAGGGAGCTTGGCGGCCCCGATGCCTGTGAGTACCGCATCGCGAATCATCGTTAATGCGGGTAGTTCAAGAACCGGCATCGTTTCGATTTCGCTATTGGGTGATCCCGCGATTAGCCAGATGGCAGGGTTACGTTCGGCATGTCTGACTACCACAGGAACCGGCGTCTGTCGGACTAACGATGGCGCCGCGACGACTAACAGTTGCTCCCTCATAAAGCAGGAGCCTACCAATTCCGAGTCCGGCTTGGGGTTGGCTCGAATAACAAGGTCATACCCCTCGCTCACCAGATCGACTTCGCGATCCTCCATCGTGATTTCAAGCGCAACCTCGGGGCAAGCCAGCTTGAATTCGGCGGCGATTCGGCCCATCAGCATTAACCCAAAAAGTGAAGGCACGTTAACACGCAAGCGGCCCTGAGGGTGCGCGCGTCCGTCCCTCAGCATATTTACAGCCTCGGCGATTTCATTCATTGGCCCTTTGGTGCTCTTGAAGAGCGCCTCACCCTCTTGCGTCAATTGAATCGACCGAGCGCCGCGATCAAACAATCGCAAGCCCAAGCTGGCCTCTAGGTCCATCACCTTGCGCGACAAACTGGCCTTGGGCCGCCCGCTCGTGCGACTGGCCTGGGCAAAGCCGCCGTTAGAGGCTGCAAGACAGAAGTCCGATAGGTCATCAAGATTCATTTGGTATCGATTATTGAGACGATGTGTCTTATTTTAGATACTTTCGATCCGTTTTTTATTATCTAAAATTTACTTATGCAATACAGCATCAATCCAAACGTAGACACTTAAAA
>CANJNX010000105.1 GCA_947475495.1 Comamonadaceae bacterium
GCTCTTGCAAAATAGCGTCTGGTGTTTTGTAGAACTTGACTTTATCTTTTGTTTGTAACTCGATGTAGTCTTGTGAGTAACGGTCCACAGCCTTCCACGACATGTCCGCAGAAGCGGCCTCAGTAGCACCAGCAATCACGGCCTTCATCTTGCTAGGCAGCGCGTCGTACTTGGTCTTGTTGAACATGATCTCAAAGGTCTCAGCGCTTTGGTGGTAGCTTTGCAACATACACACTTTAGATACATCGGGGAAGCCCAAGATGCGGTCGGAAGTGGCGTTGTTGAACTCAGCTCCATCGAGCAAGCCGCGGTCCATCGCTGGAACGATCTCGCCGCCTGGCAATGCATTGACCGCAGCGCCCATGGCGGTGAACAGGTCAATCGCCAAGCCGTTGGTACGGAATTTCAAGCCTTTGAAGTCAGATGACTTGGTGATGGGCTTTTTGAACCAGCCCAAGGGCTGTGTAGACATGGGGCCGTACAAGAAAGACTGCACGTTGCCACCAATGGAGGCGTACAACTTGGCCAGCAAATCAGCGCCGCCGCCGTACTTGTGCCATGCCAAAATCATGTTGGCGTCCATTCCGAAGGCAGGACCAGAATTCCACAATGCCAAGGCATTTTGTTTACCGTAGTGGTAACCCAACACACCGTGGCCACCGTCCAATGTTCCTTTGGATACCGCTTCGAGCAATCCAAAAGCAGGAACCACAGAACCTGCGGGCAACACTTCAATCTTGAGATCGCCGCCAGTCATGTCATTGACTTTTTTAGCGTAGTCGAGGGCGTACTCATGGAAAATATCTTTGGCAGGCCAGGTGCTCTGCCAGCGCATAGAAATGGGGCCTGTTTGCGCCTTGGCGATCATGGGTGCAGACACTGCACCGGCTGCAACGGCAATGCCTTTGAGTAGGTTACGACGGCGTGGGGTTTTATTGTCAGTCAAGATGGGCTCCAATCGTTGTGTAAGAAAACAAGCGTGAAATTACCGCTGAAAATCATTATGGGATCGTCAATTTGGACGACACCTAGTGAAAACCCTCGTTTGGCGTGATATATGTTTCAGGTAAGCGCAAAATAATTTCAATCACCGGGTTGTAAAATACACCCGATTCCATGGCGTGCCCGCGCGTGGGGCGTTTCTGTTTTGGGCCATGTAGAGGACTACCATGTATAAAAACCTCGCTGCGATGGCCTTCGCTTGTTGTTGTGCTGTCCGCGAATGTTCCCCCCTGTTGCCGCGTAGACCTGCCTTTTTTGCGTGGGTTCTATGAGCTACCAAGTCAAAGAGATTTTTTATACCTTGCAAGGCGAAGGCGCGAATGCGGGAAAACCTGCAGTCTTTTGTCGCTTTGCGGGTTGTAATTTGTGGTCGGGCCGAGAGTCAGACCGCGCCAGCGCCGTGTGCCAATTTTGCGATACCGATTTTGTAGGAACCGACGGCAGCTTGGGCGCACGCTACGAGAGCGCCGACGCCTTGGCAGGGCAGATAGAAGGCTTGTGGCCAGACGGAAATACGCAGAGCCGCTTTGTGGTTTTAACGGGCGGGGAGCCCTTGCTGCAAGTTGATGACGCCTTGGTGGCAGCATTGCATTCCCGAAAATTCAAAATCGCGGTCGAAACCAATGGCAGTTTGTTGGCACCCGAAGGGATCGATTGGATTTGTGTCAGTCCCAAAGCCGGAGCGCCATGGCTTCAGCGCAGCGGCCACGAGCTCAAATTGGTGTGGCCGCAAGAGGGCATGGCTTGGAGTGAGGCCCAAGCCATGCAAGACCTGCCCTTTGACAACCACTATTTGCAACCGCAAGACAACCTGTTGCGGGCGAAAAACACGGAGATTTGTATCGGCTTGTGCCTGCAACATCCGGTCTGGAATTTAAGTTTACAAACCCACAAAATCACGGGAATACGATGAACGCCTTACCACCAGCGGCGCGATTTAGCGTCAGTCAACGGTTCTTTTTTGACGCAGCCCACACCCTCAGGCGAGACATTGAAACCGAGGGAAGTCTGCGGGTGCACGGCCACACCTATTACGCCGAAGTCACAGTCAGCGGCCAACCTGATCCGCACACCGGCATGGTGGTGGATCTGGGTTGGGTGCGCTTGCACATCGACAAGCTGCGCCCCCAACTTGACCACCACTTGTTGGACGAGGTGCCTGGTCTGGGGCCTGCCACATTGGAAAACCTCTGCAGTTTTATTTGGCGCAGCTTGGTGCCGGCTTTGCCGGGCTTAAGCCAGGTCCGCGTTTGGCGCGACTCGATTGGCGACGGCTGTACGCTTATCCAGGTATGAGTCTTAAAGCCTATCGCACTTCTCTGTTGTGGTTTGACCCCGAGGCGCAGGGCGCTGCGCCAGAAAACGTCAAAGCGCACTACGAAGAAGACGGCCTGTTGGTTTTGGGGCCCAACGCCTTGGGTCGGCAGGTGGTTCAAGCCATTGGCAGTTGGCGCGCTCTGTCGCCAAGCTATTGCCGCCAGCCGGTAGAGCATTTACCCGGGCGCTTGATTGCGCCAGGCTTTGTCGATATGCATGTGCATTTCCCTCAAACCAACGTCATTGGCTCTCCGGCAGACGGCTTGTTGCCATGGCTTGAGAACTACACCTTTCCGGAAGAACAGCGTTTTGCATCAAAGGCCTACAGCGAAGAAGCCGCTGGTTTTTTTCTTGACGAGTTGTTGCGCAATGGGGTGACAACCGCGTTGGCGTTTGCAACCTCGCACACCACGTCGGTGAACGCCTTGTTTTCCCAAGCCCAAGCGCGCCATCTGCGCTTGATCACCGGCCTGTGCTTGATGGACCGCAACGCACCGCAGGCCTTGCTCAACCAAGCGGGTCCCACCACCAACGCGGCAGAACAAAGCCTGATCGATTCGGAGGCCTTGATTGCTCGTTGGCATGGCAAAGACCGCTTGGGCTATGCCATCACACCGCGCTTTGCCCCCACGTCAACGCAAGAACAACTGCAAGGGGCGGGCGAGCTCGCTGCGCGCTACCCGCAGACCTGGATTCAAAGCCATGTCTCAGAGAACAAAGATGAAATCGCTTGGGCTCGCGAATTGTTCCCGCAGTCCAAGAGTTACCTGGCGACTTATGCCGATTGTGGTTTGATGCGTGAGCGCGCGGTTTACGCCCACTGCATTCACTTTGATGACGAAGACCGTGCTTTGATGCGCGACACCGGTGCTGTCGCCGCTATCAGCCCGACCAGCAATTTGTTTTTGGGCAGTGGATTTTTTGACTACGCCGGCGCAGACCGCGTAGGCTTTGGCTACGGCTTGGCCAGTGATGTGGGTGGCGGCACCAGTTTTAGTCCGTTTCACACCATGTTGGCGGCTTACTATGTGGGCCGAGAAGGACAATCCAAAACCGGCCTGTCCTTGTCGCCCCAGCATTTGTGGTGGCAGCACACCGCAGGCGCTGCCAAGGCCTTGGGTTTGGAAGGTGTGGTCGGGAATTTATTGCCCGGTTGCGAGGCGGACTTTGTGGTGATCAATCCCCAAGCGACCCCTTTGCTGGCAAGAAAAACGGCTTTGGCCCAGTCCTTGGACGAGCTGCTGTTTTCCATGATTGTGTTGGGCGACGACCGCTTGATTGAACGCGTCGTGATTGCACAGCCCCCAACCGTACAATCTGACACAACCCCAGGAGCCCCACTTTCATGAGTATCAAAAGCGACAAATGGATTCGCCGCATGGCCGAGACCACCGGCATGATCGAACCCTTCGAGCCAGGTCAAATTCGCCAAGCCGATGGTAAAAAAATCATTTCCTATGGCACCAGCAGCTACGGCTACGACATCCGTTGCGCCCCCGAGTTCAAGGTGTTCACCAATATCCACAGCACGGTGGTCGACCCTAAAAACTTTGACGAAAAGAGCTTTGTCGATTTTTACGATGATGTGTGCATCATCCCGCCCAACAGCTTTGCCTTGGCCCGCACTTTGGAGTACTTTCGTATTCCCCGCAATGTATTGACGATTTGCTTGGGCAAAAGCACCTATGCCCGATGCGGCATCATTGTCAACGTCACCCCGTTTGAGCCCGAGTGGGAAGGCTACGTGACCTTGGAGTTTTCGAACACCACCCCGCTGCCAGCCAAGATTTACGCAGGCGAGGGCTGTGCCCAGGTGCTGTTTTTCGAAAGTGACGAAGTTTGCGAGACCAGCTATAAGGACCGCGGCGGCAAATACCAGGGCCAAGTGGGCGTTACGCTGCCCAAAACCTGATCCGGCCCGCTTCAGGGATAATGCGCGTTGGCCTTGGTTTTTAGGGCCAATCTGCTATCGGATGGATAGCAACCCACTTTGCTGTGCATGCTTGATTTGACTACTGACACCCTTACCCCTACAGACTCTTTGCCAACTCCCACGCCAGTGATGGCCTTTGCCCAATTGCAATTGGCAGCGCCCCTGGCCCGCGCCGTAGCCGAGATGGGCTACGAAACCATGACCCCGATTCAGGCCCAGGCCATTCCTGTGGTGCTGACTGGCCAAGACGTCATGGGTGCGGCCCAAACCGGAACCGGTAAAACAGCGGCGTTCTCTTTGCCCTTGCTGCAGCGCATGCTTAAGCATGAAAACGCGTCTACGTCTCCTGCTCGCCACCCTGTGCGGGCCTTGGTGCTTCTGCCCACCCGCGAATTGGCCGACCAAGTGGCCCAACAGATCAAGCTCTATGCCAAGTACACTCAGCTGCGCAGTGCCGTGGTGTTTGGTGGCATGGACATGAAGCCGCAAACAATTGAACTTAAAAAAGGCGTGGAAGTGTTGGTGGCCACGCCAGGACGCCTGCTTGACCACATTGAGGCGAAAAATGCGGTGTTGAACCAGGTGGAATACGTGGTTTTAGACGAAGCCGACCGCATGCTCGACATTGGCTTTTTGCCAGAC
>CANJNX010000106.1 GCA_947475495.1 Comamonadaceae bacterium
CTCCATGTTTTGCACCCGGCACCCCGCACGCCAAGCGGCAGCAATTCCGTCGCCCGTGGCGGTATCGGGGTTGGTGGTGTAGAGGTACACCTTGCCTGCGCCGCCGGTGGCTAAGACCGTGTGGGCGGCCTGAAAAGTCAGGACTTCGTCGGTCGCTTCATCAAGTGCATACAGCCCCACACAGCTTTTTTCTTGCGATGGATACCCTTTGATTTTGTCACTGGTAATCAAATCGACCAGGGTGTGGTTTTGAAACAGGGTGATGTTGGGTGAACTTTTGACGCGTTCGATCAAGGTGCGCTGAACGGCAGCGCCAGTGGCATCGGTGACGTGGACAATGCGCCTGGCGCTGTGGCCGCCTTCGCGTGTGAGGTGCAACTGGCCGTCTTCGGTGCTAAAGGGAACGCCCATGGCCTGCAGCCAGGCAATGGCTTGGGGGGCTTGCTCAACCACAAACTGGGTGGCCGCCAAATCGCACAAGCCTGCGCCTGCAACCAAAGTGTCGTCCACGTGCGCGGCAAAGCTGTCCGATTTGTCCCACACCGCAGCAATACCACCTTGGGCCCAGCCGCTGGAGCCTTCGCTCACTGCGCGTTTGGTGATGATGGCAACCCGGTATTTTTCAGACAACAGAAGTGCAGCACTCAGACCCGCTAAGCCGCTGCCAACGATCAGAACATCAAAGTTCAGCGAAGACGGTTTGTGTTTCATACCCTTAGCTGATTCGCATGCCGGGCTTGGCACCAGGCCAGGGGGTCAGAATATAGATGCCGGCATCGGTCGTGCCGTCGGCGTGGCTGGCAGCAAGCACCATGCCTTCACTTACGCCAAACTTCATCTTGCGAGGAGCCAAGTTGGCCACCATCACAGTGAGTTTGCCTTTGAGGTCTTCGGGCTTGTACATGCTGGCGATGCCCGAGAAGACGTTGCGCGTGCGGCCTTCGCCCACATCGAGCGTCAGGCGCAACAGCTTGACGGAGCCTTCCACCGGCTCGCAGTTCACGATTTGGGCGATGCGCAGGTCAACCTTGGCAAAGTCGTCGATGCCGATGGTAGGAGCGATTTCTTCGCCGCCGGGGATGACTTTTTCTTCGACGACCGCCGGTGGCTCAAACAATGCGTCGAGTTGTTCGGGGGTGACACGTTGCATGAGGTGTTGGTAGGGTCGAATGCTGGCCACTGTGCCCGTAGCGTTCCAGTGTTGCATGGAGTTGCCGGTGAAGGCCTCCACCGCTTGGGCCAATGAAGGCAATACCGGAGCCAGGTAGCGGCTCAGTTCTGCAAAGGCATTAATGAGCAAGGAACACACTTGGTGCAGAGCCTCGTTGTTGGCCACCTCTTTGGCCAAGTCCCACGGTTTGTGGTGGTCTACATAGGCATTGACCTTGTCGGCCAGCAGCATGATTTCGCGGGCAGCTTTGCCAAACTCGCGCGCATCGTAGGCTTGGGCGATGCTGTCTTTGGCGGCGTGAATATCGCGCAGTAATGCAGTGCCTTGCTCGCCAAAGCTTTGCGTCAAGGTGCCCTCAAAGCGCTTGGTCAAAAAGCCTGCTGCACGGCTTGCAATATTGACGAACTTGCCAATCAAATCGCTGTTGACGCGCAGCATGAAGTCTTCGGCATTGAAGTCGATGTCTTCGTTTTTATTGTTGAGTTTGGTGGCCAAGTAATAGCGCAACCACTCGGGGTTCATGCCCAGGCTCAGGTACTTGAGCGGGTCCAAGCCTGTGCCGCGGCTTTTGCTCATCTTCTCGCCGTTGTTGACGGTGAGAAAGCCATGGACATGCACTTTGTCAGGCACTTTGCGGCCGCTGAATTTGAGCATAGCGGGCCAAAACAGGGTGTGAAAGGTCACGATGTCTTTGCCGATGAAGTGGTGCTGCTCCAAGGCCGGGTTGGCCATGTAGGCGTCGTAGTCTTGGCCGCGCTTGTCCAGCAGGTTTTTCAGCGAAGCCAAATAACCCACGGGCGCGTCGAGCCATACATAAAAGTACTTGCCTGGCGCATCGGGAATTTCAATGCCGAAGTAAGGCGCGTCACGCGAGATGTCCCAGTCGCCCAAGCCTTCGCTGGTCGTGCCATCGGGGTTGGTTCGAATGGTGAACCATTCTTTGACCTTGTTGGCCACTTCAGGTTGCAGTTTTCCGTCTTGCGTCCATTGCTCAAGAAAGGCTACGCAGCGCGGGTCAGACAACTTGAAGAAGAAATGCTCTGAGCTTTTCATCTCCGGCTTGGCGCCCGACAAAGCGGAGTAGGGCTTGATCAAGTCGGTGGGCGCGTATACCGCTCCGCAGACTTCGCAGTTGTCACCGTACTGGTCTTTGGCATGGCATTTGGGGCACTCGCCTTTAATGAACCGGTCTGGCAAAAACATGTTCTTCTCGGGGTCGAAGAACTGGTCAATCGTTCGCCGCTCAATCAGCGAGCCGCCTTGTGATTGGGGAATATCGCGCAAGGCACGGTAAATTTGGCGGGCGAGTTCGTGGTTTTCGGGTGCGTCTGTGCTGTGCCAATTGTCAAAAGCAATGTGAAAACCATCTAAGTACTGCTTGCGGCCTGCGGCAATCTGGGCCACAAACTGCTGCGGGGTGATGCCAGCCTTCTCGGCGGCAATCATGATGGGCGCGCCGTGGGTGTCGTCTGCGCCTACAAAGTCAACGTGGTGGCCCTTCATGCGCTGAAAGCGCACCCAAATATCGGCCTGGATGTATTCCATGATGTGGCCAATGTGAAAATTGCCATTGGCGTAGGGCAGGGCGGTGGTGACAAAAAGTTGGCGAGACATGGGCAGTTAGGCAAATGGGGACGAGGAGTCGCAGAAGATGGCAATGCGCCAAAGATCTTGATTTTAGACGGCAGCCCTGTGCTTGACCGCTACCAACCAAAGAAGGCGCAAATGTCCTCGCGTTGGGCCTGGGCATCAGAAAAACCCAATGCCATGAGTTCTTGGGTATACGGGCTTTCAAATAGCAAATAACTTGCCATCGCCGCGCCCTTAAAGTCCGCCTTGGAAGAAGAAATTCCTACGGCGCCCAGCATGGTCCGAACCCCCAAAGGCAATGCTTCAATGTGCTTGGAAGCAATGGTATCCAAGCGCTGACTTGGCGCAATCACCAACACCGAAATATCACGCAGGCGGCTGGCACTGCGGGAGGCCTCAGGAACCAAAGCGATGGTTTGGTTAATTCTGCGAACCCGTTCAATGTCAACAGCCAAGGCGTCTAGAAAAATACTCGACATGGCATGGCCTGCAATTTGGGCAATGGACGGATACGCTCCATCGGCTTGCAGTTGCCCATCTGCTTTGGGCTCGTTCATCCGCCCCGCACCAATCACCAAAATACGATCTGCGCCGAGATGAATCGCTGGCGCAAGCGGCGCGCTTTGCCGCATGGAGCCATCCCCACAGTATTCTTGGTGCGACTGAACTGCAAGGGCCTTCGCAGGAAAAATAAAGGGAATAGCCGAAGAGGCCAGTAAATGATCCAAAGTAATCGGCGCGCGAAGGGCATACCGCTGCGAGCGCTCCCACAACGAGAGTTGGGCGTGTCCTTGAAAAAAAGTAAGGTGCTGGCCTGAGGTGTAACTCGATGCAGTGATTGCCAGTGCTTTGAGGTGGCCTTGGCCAATCAAGGCCTGTAGACGCTCCAAGGGGACCAAGTTCAAAAGAAGTTGGCCCAAAGGGGCATTGTTCAGCAAGGAGCGCGGTTTGATGCGCCACCATTTGGCAACCATCCAACCCACGGAGAGCAGGCCGAGCCATTTGGCTCCAGAGCGCGCCATGCTCAAACTATCGGCCTCGTAAATATGATCGGCATGCATTGCGGACCAGGTGCTTGCAATTTTCGATACCGCCGCATCAAAGTCGTCTGCCCCACAGGCCAAAGCCGCGGCATTGATAGCCCCTGCGGAGGTTCCGACCACAATGGGAAAGGGGTTGACCTGTAAGGCTGCGTTGTGTTGTCGGCGAATCTCTGCAATGGCTTGAAGTACGCCTACCTGGTAAGCAGCACGGGCACCACCGCCACTTAAAACCAAGGCAGTTGCGGGATTTTCAGGCAAGGTTGGCATGGTGCGCATGGTTTCATTATCCAGAGAAACCATGCCTTGGGTATGTATTCAAACTACCGCTAGACTCTCGCCTAGTCAAAATTTCAAGGAAACTTTTCGTGGCAGCCTCTGAACAAAGCATTCTTGACGCACTCAAACACGTCATCGACCCCCATACCGGCAAAGATTTTGTCAGCAGCAAGTGCATCAAAAACATCAAGATCGAAGGTGATACGGTGCACTTTGATTTAGAGATGGGATACCCCGCTCAAAGCCTGCTCCAAGGGTACTGCGAAGCCTTGGCCGCAGCGGCCCAAGCCATTGAGGGCGTGGTCCATGTCGAAATTCAACCTCGCTTGCATATCAGCGCCCACGCTGTTCAACGCGGAGTTCAACTTCTGCCTGGCGTCAAAAATATTGTGGCGGTGGCCTCTGGCAAGGGCGGCGTAGGAAAAAGCACGACCGCCGCCAATCTGGCATTGGCACTGGCTGCTGAAGGTGCGCGTGTGGGATTGCTCGACGCCGATATTTACGGCCCCAGCATGCCCATGATGATGGGTATTGAAGGCAAACCGGCCTCGGAAGACGGCAAGACTATGGAGCCCATGGTCAATTACGGCGTGCAGGTGATGTCGATTGGTTTTTTAGTCGCCCAAGACGAAGCCATGATTTGGCGGGGTCCGATGGCTACCCAGGCACTTGAGCAGTTGCTGCGCCAAACCCATTGGAAAGAGCTCGATTATTTGATCGTCGACATGCCACCAGGTACCGGAGATATTCAGCTCACCCTAAGCCAGCGCGTTCCGATGACGGGTGCTGTCGTTGTCAC
>CANJNX010000107.1 GCA_947475495.1 Comamonadaceae bacterium
CACCACGTCAGCTTTCATCGCGTTTTGCCTGGCCCACTGGGTATGGCAATGGTTTGCCTGTGGACATTGGCTGCCAAGGCAGTTGTCGCGGGTTGACGTAACCAGTCCCAGCACGGGCGATGCGTCATCTAAGTCGTTGACCTCGGCCATGTCGCCGGAGTCCGTTGATAAGGCCCAATCTTCCACGCGCGCGAGTTGTCGAAGGGCCACCCCATCCAGGTTTTCTCCCGCTTGGCGGGCTGTGCCCAAGCGTTGCATGCACAGGTAACTGCTTCTTCCCTTAAGCAAGGCGACCCGCAAAGACAAGCCTAAAGCCGTGAGCAGGCGAGGAATATCGCGGACAAAAAGCTGGTCTTGTAAGGCTTTGGTTGCAGTAGAAACCATCACACGCTCACCACTGAGCAAAGCGGGAACCAAATACGCGTAAGTTTTACCAACCCCCGTTCCAGCTTCCACCGCCAAAATGGTGCCATCTTCGATTGCAGAGGCCACGGCTCGCGCCATTTCCATTTGACCTGATCGAGGAGAGAAGCTCTCCAAGGCAGCGGATAACACGCCGTGCTGCGTAAACACGACCTCCACTTTGGTGCGCAAGTCCATCACTGCAATGCTGGGTTGAGTGGTAAAGGTGGCGATGGAGCCGCAGTGGGCTGATCCAGCCGCTTTTTTCTCTCTTCTATTCGTTTCTTCGCATCCAGTATTTTTTTATCGTAGGCGGCTTGCTTGCTTTCACGCTGTGCCTGTGTTGGCGCATTGCTGTCTTTCGGAGCAGATGTTCGGGCAACAGGAATCTTTGCTGCACTGGCATGGTCTTGTGCTTTCAGCGACTGTGCATTGCGTTTTTCTGTTTGGCTTGATGCAATGGCATCCGGGTTGATTTTTTTCTCCATTTCCATGCGCTCATTGGCTTTTTCTTCTAGCCTTGCACGCTGTTGGGCCGCTCTTTCCATGCGCTCTTGCCGTGCCAAGGCCAGGTCTTTTTGTTTTAGTTCATTGAGCACCGCACGGCGTTCGTTGGCCACTTGGCGCAAGCAGGCAGACACCGCAAAATCAGAATAACAAGTACGTTCTTTTGCGTCGTAGGCCTTGGTAGCATCGGAGCGTTCAGACGCGATGACTCTTCGCTGCGCATCTAGGGTATCCAAAACTTGGTCAGAATCAGCCAACGCAACACGCAGGCTCATTGCGAACATTACGCCGATGAGATTCGATATTTTCATGTCAGTCGCGTGTCCACAGAACGGCGCTCAAGGGCTAAAAACTCGGCAGACTGCATTTCGATTAAGCGTGATACGGTTCTGGGAAACTCATGGGCTAAAGGACCTTCGGTGTACAACTTTTCTGGAGCCACATCCGCCGACAGGATCAATTTGACACGGCGGTCATACAGGACATCAATGAGCCACGTAAAACGCCGCGCTTCAGAGCCGCGGTTGACTGGCATATAAGGGACATCGCTCAATAAAACTGTATTGAACTGGCAGGCAATTTCAAGATAGTCATTTTGAGATCGCGGTCCGCCGCACAGCGATTTAAAGTCAAACCACACCACGCTCCCAGCGCGGCGTCGGGCAACTATTTCACGCGATTCAATATGCAAAATCGGATCTTCATCGCGGCACATCGCCAACTGCTCAAACGCCTGGGTCATCGCAGCATCCGCAACAGGGCCGGCAGGCGTATGGTAGAGGTCTACCTGCTCCAATGTTCGGCTTCGGTAGTCCACGCCGTTGTCCACACTGAGGACTTCCATTTCTTGGTTTAACAAGGCAATGGCTGGCAGCACACGGTCTCTGTGCATTCCACCCGGGTATAAATCATCGGGCTTGAAATTAGACGTTGTGACAAAACCAACACCGTTGTCAAACAGTGCCAACAGCAATCGGTGCAAGATCATGGCATCGGTAATGTCGGCCACATGGAACTCATCAAAACAAATGAGCTTGTATTTTTCGGAAATTCTTTGGCCCAACACATCCAAGGGATTGACGGTACCTTGTAATTCATGGAGTTCGCGGTGTACTTCTCGCATGAATTCATGAAAATGCAAACGCGTTTTGCGCTCAATAGGCACGGCTTCGAAAAAGCAATCCATCAAAAAACTTTTGCCCCGCCCCACCCCACCGTACATATAAACACCGCGTGGAATCGGTGGGCGGTTAATCATTTTCTTCAACGCGTTGGAACGCTTTCCTTTGTACGCTGCCCACTCGGTGGCACAACGCTCCAGGGCATCGATGGCACGCAGTTGTGCCGGGTCGCTTTGAAAGCCCCGAAGTTCGAGCTCTTTTTGGTAGTTTTGAAGTACGGATGGGTACGCTGACATAAGGTCTCTATTGTGCCTTGACAAGTAAAAAGCCCGCTGTCGCCAGCGGGCTTTGATGTGCAGTACGGTGAAATTTATTTAGAAATTCAACGTGCGTTTGTCTACGGCCAAAGCGGCTTCTTTGGTCGCTTCGCTCAAACTGGGGTGCGCATGACAAATGCGTGCAATGTCTTCCGCAGACGCCTTGAATTCCATCGCCACCACGGCTTCAGAGATCAACTCCGACACCTGTGGGCCCACCATGTGCACGCCCAAGATTTCGTCGGTTGTGGCGTCGGCCAAAAACTTCACCATGCCCGTGGTATCGCCCAAGGCACGCGCACGGCCATTGGCGAGAAAGGGAAAGGTGCCCGCTTTGTACGCCACGCCGTCAGCTTTGAGCTGCTGCTCGGTGCGTCCCACCCAAGCGATCTCGGGGCTGGTGTAAATGACCCATGGGATGGTGTTGAAGTTGACGTGTCCGTGCTGACCCGCAATACGTTCGGCGACGGCAACGCCCTCTTCTTCGGCTTTGTGCGCCAGCATCGGGCCGCGCACTACATCGCCCACCGCCCACACGCCGGGCAGGTTGGTTTTGCAGTCCGCGTCGACCACAATCGCGCCACGCTCGTCGAGCTGCAGGCCCACCACTTCGGTATTCAAACCGATGGTGTTGGGCACGCGGCCAATGGAGATGATCAGCTTGTCGGCGTCTAACACCACGGCTTCGCCTTTGGCGTTGGTGTAATGGACCGTCACGCCCTTCTTGCCGTTGACGATCTCGCCCACTTTCACGCCCAGTTCAATTTTGAGGCCTTGTTTATCAAACGCCTTTTTAGCTTCCTTGGCGATCTGCTCGTCCACCGCTCCCAAGAAAGTGGGCAGACCTTCGAGGATGGTGACATCCGCGCCCAAACGGCGCCAGACCGAGCCCATCTCCAGGCCGATAACACCAGAGCCAATCAAGGCCAGCTTTTTGGGCACTGCGCCCATGCGCAATGCGCCGTCGTTGGACAACACGTTGACTTCGTCAAACGGTGTGCCGGGTAAGGCACGGGCGTTCGAGCCGGTGGCGATGATGACGTGTTTGGCGGAGATAGTTTCTTCAGCCTTGCCAGCCACGCTGATGGCGTAGCCGCCTTCAGCTTGGCCAGCAAAACTGCCGCGGCCGTGGAAAAACGTGACCTTGTTTTTTTTGAACAGGTACAAGATGCCATCGTTGTTTTGCTTCACCACCGTGTCTTTGCGGGCCAGCATCTTGGCCACGTCCATTGTCACGTCTTTGGCCGAGATGCCATGCTCGGCAAAGTGGTGGTTGGCATGGTCAAAGTGTTCGCTGGACTGCAGCAAAGCTTTCGATGGGATGCAACCCACGTTGGTACAGGTGCCGCCAAGTGCGGAGCCACTCGCTGCGTTTTTCCACTCGTCGATGCAAGCGACTTGGAAACCGAGTTGGGCAGCGCGAATGGCTGCAATATAGCCACCGGGGCCACCACCGATAACGACGACGTCGAATTGTTTAGACATGTGAATCCTTCAATCAGATGTCAAACAACAAGCGAGCAGGGTCTTCCAGCGCTTCTTTCATGGCCACCAGCCCCAAGACAGCTTCGCGGCCGTCAATGATGCGGTGGTCGTACGACATCGCGAAATAGTTCATGGGGCGAACCACCACCTGGCCGTTTTCCACCATAGCGCGGTCTTTGGTTGCGTGTACGCCCAAAATCGCGGATTGTGGTGGGTTGATGATCGGGGTCGACATCATGGAGCCGAAGGTGCCGCCGTTGGAAATAGAAAACGTTCCACCGGTCATTTCTTCCAACCCCAACTTGCCGTCACGTGCTTTCACGCCGTATTCAGCAATCTTCTTCTCGATGTCTGCAAAACTCATTTGGTCGGCATTGCGCAAGATGGGTACTACCAGTCCGCGCGGCGAGCCCACAGCGATACCGATGTCGAAGTAGCCGTGGTAAACGATGTCGTTTCCGTCCACCGAGGCATTGAGTACCGGGAATTTTTTGAGGGCGTGCACAGCTGCTTTGACGAAGAAGCTCATGAAGCCGAGCTTCACGCCATGTTCCTTCTCGAAACGCTCTTGCATGCGCTTGCGCATGTCCATGACGGGCGCCATATTGATTTCGTTGAAAGTGGTCAGAATGGCATTGGTCGATTGCGATTGCAACAAACGCTCGGCCACACGGGCACGCAGGCGGGTCATAGGAACACGCTGCTCTGGGCGCTCGCCGAGGTTGACAGACGGGACAGAAACTTGGGGCAGTGCCTTGGTTGGCACACCAGTCGGAATCACGGACGCGGTGGATTGCGCAGCTGCGAGGACATCGCCTTTGGTCACACGGCCGTCTTTGCCAGAACCAGTCACCGAACCGGTGGCCATATTGTTATCGGCCATCAATTTTGCCGCCGAGGGCATCAACACACCGGCCTTGCTGTTGGAACCAGTCGCAGGTACTGCAGCCGTTGCGGCCACACTTACCGCCACTGTTTTTACAGCGGGCGCAGACACTGCGCCTACAGAGGCTTGCGTATCGATGCGGGCAATCAGTTGCTCGGCC
>CANJNX010000108.1 GCA_947475495.1 Comamonadaceae bacterium
ATTGGCTTGTTGCCCTTTGGCGATTTTGTTGATTTCAATGGTGACATCGGGCGCGACTTGCATGCCCAGTTCAGCCACGCGCCCATTGACCAAAACCCAACCCTTGGCAATCCAGTCATCGGCTTCACGCCGAGAGGCCAGCCCCAGTTCTGCCATGCGTTTATTCAAGCGCAGCGTTCCGTTGGCCCCCAGGGCTGCGGTATTGGTTTGCCCTGCAGGAATGGGGGCGCGTTGCGGTGGGGGAGCAGCCCGTCGGAAAGGGGTTTGAACTGTAGCGGGGGCGTCGGTTTTTTTGGAGTCAATCATGGGCTACAGAGTTAAAGGGCTTGCAGGCTTGATTTTACGGGCTTTAGCGCAGAACCACTTGCGAGCGCAGCGCTGCAATATCCAACACCCGCAGACCTCCGTATTCAACGCGAATCGATCCTTGTTCGGCCAGCGTGGTCAAGGCTTCATTGACCCGTTGGCGAGACAAGCCTACCAAGTACGCCAGCTCTTGCTGGGTAATACGCAAGACCTCGCCTACCCCGGGGTACAAGACCGGGTTAAACAATGCCGCCAAACTTCGCGCTACGCGAACATCGGGGTTGTTCATTCGGTCAATTTCACGGGCGGCGATAAATTGGCCGAGCCGTTCGTTGAGCTGGTTCATCACAAAGCGGTTAAACCCAATCGAATGGTCTAACAGCCAATGAAAGGTATCAATATGCAAACCGGCGACACGGCTTTTGCGCAAGGCCTGGATGTTGTAGCGGTAGTTCTCCCGTTTGAGCGCCGTCCCCTCGCCAAACCAACCGCCCGGCGGTACGCCGGTGTAGGTCATCGTTTGTCCTTGCGCATTGTCGGTGCTCATTTTGAGCAAACCATCAATCACCCCAAACCAATACGTTACGGGCCGCCCGGTGCGGCACACCATATCGCCCGGGCTGGCATCGGCCACCTTGAGATCTTCCACCGCGCGGTCTTTTTCTTCCGCGCTAAGCAAGCGGATCCAGGGAATGGCGCTCAGTTCCATTGGCGTTAAGGGCCGACGGCGTTGGTGCAGGGTGGTTTCAGTGGTCATGGTGACGTTGCGTGGAGCCGGATTGTCATGTTCGTGTCAGTAAAGGGTGGATTCAGGGCCGATCTCGTCAGTTAGCAGAAAGCGAAGGGAAAACACCTAGCGGATTGTGGCCTCAATTGTCGTTGGAATGACAACTTAGCGTCAAATGCAGTCTTACTATCGCCTCATATTCAACGCCAAGGTGCACCTTTCGGGTGGGCACCTTGGTAGATGCAGGTCATAAGGATTTGGGATGCAAACGACTTTTCCGCAACTTTTATTGCAACACGCCAGCGAACGCCCGCAAGCGACCGCCATGCGTGAAAAGGAATATGGAATTTGGCAATCGCTCACATGGAGTGATTTGGCGACCATGGTGGAACACCTTGCATGCGGTTTGCACCAAGCAGGGTTGCAACGCGGTGACCACATGGTGGTGGTGGGCGCGAACCGTCCGCGCTTGTACGCCACGATGCTGGCTGCGCAGTCGCTGGGCGCCATCCCTGTGCCTTTGTACCAAGACGCGGCCGCTGCCGAGTGCGTGTTTCCGCTCAATAACGCCGAAGTGCGCTTTGCCTTTGCAGAAGACCAAGAGCAGGTAGACAAGCTCTTGGAGATTCAGCCGCAATGTTCGCAGTTGACCCATATTTATTTTGATGACCCGCGCGGCCTGCGCAGTTATGACGAACCTGGCTTGGCTGCTTTGGATGAATTACTGGCAGCCGGCAAAGTCTATGCCTTGGCCCACCCGGATTTCTTTAAAGCGTCTGTCCAAGGCGTCAAGCCAGACGATGTGGGCGCTATGTTTTTTACCTCTGGCACCACAGGTAACCCCAAAGGCGTGGTGCACACGCATGATTCCTTACTCAACCGCGCGCGCGCTGGCGCTGAGTTTGACCATTTGACCAACCAAGAAGAGGTCTTGGCATACATGCCCGTGGCGTGGATTGGGCAAAATATTTTCAGCTACGCGCAATGGTTGGCCTGCGGCTATGTGGTGAACTGCCCTGAGTCGGCGGCAACGGTCACGATCGATTTGAAAGAAATCGGCCCGAGTTATTACTTTGCACCTCCGCGGGTGTTTGAGGGTTTACTCACCAGCGTGATGATTCGCATGGAAGACGCCAGTGCGCTCAAGCGTCGGATGTTTCAATTTTTCATGTCCGTTGCACAACGCGTGGGGCCCAGCAAGATGTCGGGGCAGTCGCTTGGCATGGTGGATGGCTTGCTATACGCATTGGGTAACTTTTGGGTCTACGGCCCCCTGCGCAACAACTTAGGAATGAGCCGTGTGCGCGTGGCCTATACCGCAGGTGAAGCCATTGGGCCGGATTTATTTAGCTTTTACCGCTCGATTGGCATTAACTTAAAGCAGTTGTATGGATCGACTGAGACGGCGGTTTTTGTGTGTTTGCAACCCGACCACGAAGCCCGTGCAGATACCGTAGGTGTGCCATGCGCTGGCGTGGAAATCAAGGTGGCTGACAACGGTGAAATCTTAGTCAAGTCGCCTGGCCTGCTGCGGGAGTATTTCAAAAATCCGAGTGCTACAAGCGAAGTTTTAACCCAGGATGGCTGGTACCACACCAGCGATGCGGGTTTTATCGATGCCCATGGCCATCTCAAAATCATAGACCGGGTGAAGGATGTGGGGCGCATCAAAGGGGGCGTATTTGACGGTTCTCTTTTTGCGCCTAAGTATGTGGAAAACAAACTCAAATTTTTTCAACACATCAAGGAAGTCGTTGCCTATGGCGATGGCCGAGAAAAAGTGTGCGTCATGATCAATATTGACTTTGATGCGGTCGGAAACTGGGCTGAGCGACGCAACCTTCCGTATGCGGGTTACACCGACCTGGCCCAAAAACCAGAGGTCTACCAACTCATTAAAGCGTGTGTTGAAAAGGTCAACGCGGATTTGAGTGCGGACGCCCTACTCGGTGGGTCGCAAGTCAGTCGATTCTTGGTTCTGCATAAAGAGTTAGACGCCGATGATGGGGAGCTCACCCGAACCAATAAAGTCAGACGCGGTTTTATTGCAGAGAAATACCAAGCGCTGGTAGATGCTCTTTACGAAGGCCGTACCACTCAATTCATTGAAACCGTTGTCAAGTTTGAAGATGGCCGCAGCGGCAGCGTGAGTGCAACCCTGAAAATTGACGATGCGCAAACTTTCGCACCCGTGAAAGCCGCGGCCTAACCCAAGACACAAGCACCATGAGCAAGAAAAAAATAGGCGACGTCATCCTCGACGTCAAAAACATTTCGCTGAGTTTTGGTGGCGTGAAGGCGTTGACCGATATCTCGTTCAATGTCAAAGAGCATGAGATTCGCGCCATCATCGGGCCCAACGGGGCTGGAAAAAGCTCGATGCTGAACTGCATCAACGGTGTCTATTCGCCACAACAGGGCTCCATCGCTTTTCGCGGTCAAACTTTCAAGCACATGAACAGCCACCAAGTGGCGGCGATGGGTGTAGCGCGCACGTTTCAGAACTTGGCTTTGTTTAAGGGCATGAGTGTGCTCGACAACATCATGTCGGGACGCAACCTCAAAATCAAAAGCAATATCTTGCTGCAGGCCTTGCGTATTGGGCCGGCTGAGCGCGAAGAAACCATGCACCGCGAAGCGGTGGAACGCATCATCGATTTTTTGGAGATACAGGCCTACCGCAAAACACCGGTGGGGCAGTTGCCCTACGGCCTGCAGAAACGGGTGGACTTGGGCCGTGCGCTGGCAATGGAGCCACAAGTGCTCCTGCTCGATGAGCCTATGGCCGGCATGAACGTGGAAGAAAAGCAGGACATGTGCCGTTTTGTGCTTGATGTGAATGACGAATTTGGAACCACCGTGGTTCTGATTGAGCACGACATGGGCGTCGTGATGGACATCTCAGACCGGGTGGTGGTGCTGGACTACGGCAAGAAAATTGGCGACGGCACTCCCGACGAAGTACGCAACAACGAAGACGTGATCAGTGCCTACCTTGGCACATCGCATTGAGGTAGATTTTTATGGCATTTTTTCTTGAAACACTGTTGGGCGGCCTGATGGCGGGCATGCTGTACTCGTTGGTGGCGCTCGGTTTTGTGCTGATTTTTAAAGCCTCGGGCGTGTTTAACTTTGCGCAAGGGGCCATGGTGCTTTTCGCTGCGCTGGCCATGGCACGCTTCTCCGAGTGGGTTCCCTTGTACTTAGGCATTGAGGGTCTCTTTGCCGCCAACGCCATCGCCTTTGTCGGCGCTGGCATGGTGATGTTTTGCGTGGCCTGGGTGATTGAGCGCCTAGTCTTGCGCCACTTGGTGAACCAGGAAGGCACCACGCTGCTGATGGCGACCTTGGGCATCACTTACTTCATGGAAGGCCTAGGCCAGACGCTATTTGGTAGCAGTATTTACAAGATCGACATAGGTATGCCCAAGGACCCGGTGATGCTTTTTGAAAGCACTTTTGAGGGCGGCATCATGATCAACAAGGAAGACTTTTACGCCGCCATCATCGCCGCCACGTTGGTGGCATTGCTCAGCATTTTTTTCCAGAAGACAGCCACAGGCCGGGCATTGCGGGCGGTGGCTGATGACCACCAGGCGGCCCAAAGTATTGGCATCCCCCTGAACCGCATTTGGGTCATTGTGTGGTGTGTGGCCGGTGTGGTTGCTTTGGTGGCCGGCATGATTTGGGGCAGCAAGCTAGGCGTACAGTTTTCGCTGACCACGGTTGCACTGCGCGCATTGCCAGTGGTCATTTTGGGTGGGCTGACTTCAGTGCCGGGCGCCATTGTCGGTGGCCTCATCATCGGTGTGGGCGAGAAG
>CANJNX010000109.1 GCA_947475495.1 Comamonadaceae bacterium
AGACGTTCACCGCATTCTGACCCGGGGCGGCATTTTTATGTACCCCTGGGACAAGCGCGAACCCACCAAACCCGGCAAACTCCGTTTGATGTACGAAGCCAATCCCATGGGCTGGCTCATTGAGCAGGCTGGCGGCGCTGCAACCAATGGCAAAGAGCGCATTTTGGACATCCACCCCACCCAACTCCACCAGCGCGTGAGTGTGATTTTGGGCTCTAAAAATGAAGTTGAACGCGTAACCAGCTACCACACCTGAAGGTACCTCCATGCGTCCCTACAACAAGCTACAAGTCCAAATCCCAGGCCTGTGCATCGTCCTTGGCCTGCTGGGCGCTGCGCTATCACCATCGTCGGTGTGGGCGGATGAAACAGTGCAGGTCTTGCGCTGCAGCAACGTGACCACGAGCGCCGAGTCCAAAGCCAAAACAAAAAGCTGCGCTGGTACCAAATCGGCACCCCCAACCAAGGAAGAGAAAGCGGAGCTGCAAAAATGCCGTTTTGAAGCCACCAAGGCCGCAACCGAGGCGGGAATGCGCTTGGCCTTGGCCCTGTGCGAAGACAAGTTCAAGCCCTGAACCCGGTTTAGGCTTTACGCACAAATTCAGACTTCAAAGACATGGCCCCAAAGCCATCGATCTTGCAGTCAATGTCATGCTCGCCTTCGACGAGGCGAATATTCTTCAAAACTCACTCTTTTGGGGGATGCGCCAGTCTGCACATTCTGCGATCCTTGCCCGCAAAGCGCTCGGTCATCGAGTGCTTGCGTCTTTTCCCCTTTGAAAGAAACACATGGCTGTGCGTGCAAGCGCTGACGAAACGTCAGGCACTTCGGGTCGGAGCTTGGTTGATGCCTTAAACCACTTGGCGGTCAATCTTTTGCTTGTGATCGCTGTGCTAGGGCTCGTTGTGCTGGGTACGAGCTTACCAATCGCTGAGCAATCCAAACGCGAAACGCGTTTGAGCCCTACCCCTGCAGCAACCACGCCTACGGGGGCGACAGAGCTCACCTTGGCTGAACTTCAAGATGAGCTGCGCGTTGCACAAGCCAACTTCAAAGCAACCCAAGCCCGTTTGGTTGAAGCACAGCGAAGGGTTCAACACACTGCAGCAGTGCAGTCTCCTTCTTTCAGCCTTGCGAGTACAGACACTGAGGAGCTTGCAGCGCCCACAGAACCGGCATGTGGGACAACACCCCTGCCGGTGCCGGCCACGCCGCAGTCTGGGTCGGTGTGCCAAGCCGACCAGCGCGTACCACCCTGATCAACACCCAAGGTGCAAGGTGCGCGTGTTAGCGCATCAGCGCAGCGAGGTTGGTAAGAACCAAGCCGCGGGGATCGCATTCAGGGCAATTGGCGCTCGGATTCACCGCCCGTGAATACTGGGGCAAACGCGCTAGGAATTCGGCAGGACCCAAGTTGGGGCGGTGCGAAAGCAACAGTGAAATAAAACCGGAGACCAAGGGGGCCGCGTAGCTCGTTCCCACGCCGCGCTCCAGTCCGACGGGATTTTCCTCGCCCTTGGCATCCACATCAAAACTTGCGACTTTGAGTTTATAGGCCTGCCAGTTGGAATCTTCATGAAGGCGACGCCCGCCGCCTGGCGCATAAATCACGGTTCGCGCATCTAACGCTGAGTATCTTTCGATATGGTTTTCAGGGTCAATCGCACCCACCGAGATCACGCCTTCACAGTTCGCTGGTTCGGCTAATTTTTTACCAAACGTGTTGCCCACCGCAGCCACCACAAAAATTTTCTTTTGCACCAAGCGTTTAACCAAGGCTTGCAGGTCAGCACCACACACGGCCCCACCGCCGGAAAAACTCAGATTGATCACCTGCGCTGGCGAAGGGTTCGCAGGCACGCCAGGCACTGGCCAACCGGCAGACCACGTCATCGCGTCCAATAAATCAGAGCGAGACATATTGCATGCGCCAAACAAGCGCACTGGCAGAATTTTTGCTGAAGGGTTCACCCCATAGACGCCCGATTTTTCACGGCCGTTGGCAGCGATCAAACTGGCAATCTCCGTGCCATGGGTTCTAAACGCGCTTGCCGCCGTTTGTCCTGCACATTGGGTGTCACGCGGATCGGGGGCAAAATTGGCTGAGCGTCCGCCCTTGGGGTTGTGCGGGGCAGAAAGAAAATCGTAGCCAGGCAGCAAACGGCCTTCCAAACTGGGGTGTCCTTGCAAGACGCCCGCGTCGATGACGGCGACTACGACTTCGTAAGGCCCGGGTTTGACGCCCGCGGTGTTGATGGCTGACGGTGCGGTATGCCCACTGGCGTGAAGGGATCCTAAATGCCAAGGTGTTTCTTGGGCATGCGCCGCTCCCACAACCAGCAACAGGCTGGCCCAAAGCAACTGTCCACGAAACCGGCGATCAGTGACCACGTTGATTGGCTATCGCGTTGCAATGCGGGGCATTGCAAATCGACAAAATTGTTAGTGTTTAACGATTTTATCGATTGATACGCAAATTCAACGTTATTTTTATTTAATTTAAATAATTTGTTGTTAATTGGTTTAATTACCGATTTAACCAATTTTTATTTTTTCGGCAAGGTAACTGCTGCATTTTTCGGGGTCACAGTGAGCGTGACCAAGGTTCCGCTGAGCATATTGGATTCGTGCATTTCTACGGTTGCACTGCGGTCTTGTTTGGTGAAAACCAACAGGCTGGTTTTACCGCGGATGGCGCTCAACAGCGTCCATCCCTGCTGGGGGTATTGCTCTAAAAAGAAGGTGTAAGCAGCCATGCTGTCTTTGCCCATGTCGAGCAAAACTCGGCCAACCCAATTGTCTCCGGAGCCGATGATGAGTGATTGGTCATACAGAATTTTGGTACCCGCAGGCAATTGGGTTTGGCCCATGAAGTCGGCACTCTGAACGGGAACTGCTGCATCGTTCATTGGCGTTCCCACCGCAGCGCAGCCGCCCATTGCAAGGGAAAAGGCCAGGCTCAAAACAAGGGAAGGGGTTTTCATGGACGGATCCTCAAAAGGAGTTAAAGCGTAGGGGGATTATCCGCTAGTGCGCCTGCGCAAAACCCAGGTTGTTACCAAGCGCTTGGCGTATCATAGAAAGTAAATTAACAAACTGAAATTTGGAGAATTTCTATGGATACCGTTTTAGTTTTTCTGATTTTCTTTTTTCTTTTAGTTCTAATGGGTTCGGCCGTTTTTTACTACCTGTCCTTGCAAAACCTCGCCCAGCTGAAACGCGAAATGGAAGCACTGAAAGCGGGTGCTGCCAAAAGCGCATCGTCCAGCGCCATTCGCCACGAGCGTGCGCGATGCCACCAACAGCTTCAACAACTCGAATCCGATTTGGCCTCGACCGCCCGTGAAACCTTGACGACCGAAGAGCTTAGCCTGATTGACTACGCCCGCGATGAAATAAAGAAGTGCACAGACGCCTTAAAACAACTCAACGACTGGATGGGTTTGCCCTACGACCAAGAGTGGGTTGAGATGCTGAAAAAGCTGCCCTGTATCAACACTTTGTACCGTGCGGCAGCAGCAGCGGCTGAGGCTGCCAATGCGCAAGCCGCCATGGCGGTGCCGCAAGTCGGAGCGGCTGCCCCTGCCCCTGCTTCTGCCCTAAGCGTACCTGCCAAGCCAAGTGCGCCTTCTCATCACCACTGAAAACAAACCCATGCCACTCTTTGGAAACCGCAGCTTGGCCGCATTGGCCGTCACTTTGGGCTTGCTCACAAGCGTGGCCCAGGCTGGGCCCTGGGAGGACGGGTATGCGGCTTACCAGCGCAAAGACTACGCTGCCGCGGTGCAGCTGTGGCGCATCGTCGCCAACGAAGGCAACCGCGAAGCCCAGTCGCTATTGGGCGAAATGTATGCCTTCGGTCAAGGTGTTCCGCAAGACTACCCGCGCGCGATCCAATGGCTCATGCTCGCAGCCGAGCAAAACGAGCCCAAAGCGCAATACAAACTGGGGATGATGAATATGTACGGCCAAGGCTTTACCCGCGACTTCGGACGTGCAGCCATGTGGTTTATTTTGGCGAATGCTTCCGGTCACGCCAAAGCCAAAAAGCAATTGGCCCTTGTCTCAGAGGATTTATCCCCTACCCAAATCGCCACCGCCCAGCGCTTGGCGCAAACCTGCATCAAACGAGAGTACAAGGGCTGCGAGTGAGGGCTTAACTCACTCCTGATTTTTAATCGTGATGCTGACGCGCCGGTTGCGGGGGTCTTTGGGGTCGTTGGGGTTGTAGGGCGCGCTGTCGGCTACGCCTTCAATCTGGGTAAATCGAGACTCTTTGATGCCGCTTTTTTGAAGCACGGAGCGCGTGGTTTCTGCCCGCTCGGCGGAGAGCGACCAGTTGTTGCGACCATCGCGGGCAAAGGGCACAGCATCAGTATGGCCGCGCACACTCACCTTGTTGGGCATGGCTGACAAGGTTTTTGCGATCTCAGCCAGCAAGGCTTTGGCCTGGGGCTGCAGCTTGGTGGTTCCGGACGGGAACATCGAAAAATCCGCTTTATCGATCACTTCAATGCGCAGCCCTTCTTTGTCGCGCACAAACTGAACTTTGTCTTTGATTTGGTCGAGGTTGGGGTTATCTGCGAGCTGGGCTTTGACTTCTTTTTCAAGCTTTTCAAAGTTGGCATTGTCGGCCGCAGCCGTTCCCGCTCCTGCGCCAGAGCCCTCGCCATCCGACGATCCTTGGCCTTGGCCAGGAGATTGTTTTTGGGTTTTGGCGTCGTTGTCGCGGGCGTTCTCGCTGTTGGGCGAGGGGTCGTTTTCGGTCGGACCGCCTTCAGAACGGGGCGTTAAGCGCTCCATGGCCGCAGTTTGCTTGGCGGTATAGGGGAATCCGTCAGG
>CANJNX010000110.1 GCA_947475495.1 Comamonadaceae bacterium
CAATATAAAGTCAAGCAGTGTGGTGAAGAGTTCCATGGCCGGCATTATCGGTGCCTGCGCCTCTAGAATGCTTTGGTGAACGCAAGCGCCCCTCCTCCCCTTTCGACCATCCCTGTGCGCCGCCCTATCCGCGAACTTCCGGATGAACTGATCAGCCAAATCGCCGCAGGCGAAGTGGTGGAGCGGCCCGCCTCGGTGGTGCGTGAACTCGTTGACAACGCGCTTGACGCTGGGGCACGCAACATCACGGTGCGCTTGCTCGCTGGGGGGGTGCGCTTGATTGCAGTCGAAGACGATGGCATGGGCATCGTGCGCGATGAGTTGCCCATTGCCTTCAAACGCCATGCGACCAGCAAAATTGGCAGCCTCCATGATTTGGAATCGGTCAGCACCATGGGCTTTCGGGGGGAGGCCTTGGCCGCCATCAACTCCATTGCAGACTGCGCCATCTTGTCGCGCGCCCACCAGCACAGCGAGGCATTTTTATTAGATGGCCGCACCGGTGAATTGCGCCCGGTTGCGCGGGCGCAAGGGACCACGGTGGAGGTCAAAGAACTTTTTTACAGCACACCTGCAAGGCGTAAATTTTTAAAAACCGATGCCACCGAGTTGGCTCATTGCATCGAGGCGGTTCGCCGCCATGCGCTAGCCCGACCCGATGTGGGTTTTGACATTTGGCACGAAGGCAAGCTGGCAGAGCAATGGCGGGCTTGGCCCATGGAAGGCGCGCTTGCCACGCAAGGCGAAGCCTTGGACCGGCGCTTGGCGGATGTTTTAGGCCCTGACTTTTTGAAACAATCGATCGCTGTGCATTGGCACAAAGAAAGCGAAGGTCAAAGCATGCGTGTGTGGGGTCGGGTGGGGATTCCCGATGCGGCCCGCTCGCGTGCAGACCAGCAGTTTTGCTATGTCAACGGGCGCTTTGTGCGCGACAAAGTGCTGACCCACGCGGCGCGAAGTGCGTATGAGGACGTGCTGCACGGCCACCGCCAACCCATTTATGCGCTTTACCTGAGCATGGATCCCGCACGGGTTGATGTCAATGTGCATCCCACCAAAATTGAGGTGCGTTTTCGTGACAGCCGCGAAGTGCACCAAGCGGTTCGCCACGCCACCGAAGACGCTTTGGCAGCGCCAAGGGCGGCGTCGGCCCAGGCACCTTCAACAGCCCATCAGAGTCAGACCGACCAAGCTGCGCCGCCTTCCTCGTTGCAAGTTGCCCCTTTCTATGCGTCCCAAGCGGCTATCCCCTTTCGCACCAATGACTTAGCCGCAGGCCATCGCGTCAGTGATTTGCAAGCGCTTTGGCAGCCCGCGCCGCAAGCTGCACACCTTGCGTCTGTTGCACCCACTAGCAACGCACTGCCAGCGGGAGACTGGCCGCTGGGCCGCGCCCTTGCGCAAATCCAAGGCATCTACATCTTGGCCGAGAATGCGCAGGGCTTGGTCATTATTGATATGCATGCCGCGCATGAACGGATTGTTTACGAACGTCTTAAAGCCCAGTGGGCTGCACCCGAATTCAAAGGAAAAGCACAAATCGCCAGCCAACCTTTGCTGATCCCCGCCACCTTTGCTTGCACCCCAGCAGAACACGCCACGGTGGAAGCCAACACCGACACCTTGCTGACATTGGGATTGGAAATCAGTGTTTTTTCTCCCAAAACCTTGGCGGTTCGCGCGGTTCCCACCTCGCTCTCCCAAGGCGACGCCGTGGAACTCGCGCGCAGCGTTTTGGCAGAATTAGCCCAGCACGATGCCAGCACGGTTTTAGACCGGGCCCACAACGAATTGCTCGCCACCATGGCCTGCCACGGCGCAGTGCGGGCCAATCGCAAGCTCACCTTGGAAGAAATGAATGGGCTGCTGCGCCAAATGGAAGACACCGAACGCAGCGACCAATGCAACCACGGCCGCCCCACGTGGCGTTCGATTTCGATTGCGGATTTAGACAAGCTCTTTTTGCGAGGACGTTAAAGCCATGACCCTGCGTCGCCGCTCCTTTTCTGCGCTGTTACCCGCAGCGTTTTTTTCTGCGTTCGGAAAGAATGTGCTGGCTGATGCAATATTCATATCAGACACGCACTCGCATTCAACGATGAATCCTCGTAACGAGGCTTGTTTGTCCTGTGAACTTAACGCCAACCATGTGACATTGGTCTCTTGGGCTTTAGGGTCTGATGGCCCATTTATTCAGCGCCTTCCCAGTGGCGCAATGCAAGTGAATTTGAAAGCAACGCCAGAGCAATACCAAGAAACATTTTTACGCCAACTCGGCGGAATGTTTGCCCGTATTCGGCGCGAGCAAATTCGTATTGTTCGCACCGCGCAAGATATTGACAACGCACTCGCGGGTGAGTTGCGTTTGGTCATTTCTACCGAAGGCGCCCATTATTTGGGGGGCGACATCGCCTACCTTGACCTGGCATATTCCCGTGGAGTTCGCCAAATCGGCCTCGGCCATTTTGTTGAAGGCGACATCACCGATATACGGACAGAACAGCCAAAAATCGGAGGCCTGAGTGCGTTTGGAAAAGATGTCATTCGCCGTTGTAACGTCTTGGGTATTTTGGTCGATCTTGCCCACTCCACTGATGCCGCAGTTGCTCAAGCACTAGCAACTTCTACCCAGCCCATGCTTTGGTCACACAGCAACATCACCCGTATACCTTCATTTTGGAACAACGGTGGAAAAAACCAGAGCATGAGTGTGAGCCTGGATAACGCCAAAGTGATGGCTGAACGTGGAGGTGTGATTGGGGTTTGGCCCAGCCGCTTTAATTTTGACAATCCAGATGCCTACATTGATGGCCTACAAGATGCCATTGGGATGGTGGGCGCCGACCACGTGGCCTTCGGCACCGATATGCACGGACTGGCCCCATCTTCCACCATGATGACCGACTACAGCGGCATGCGTGCCATAGTCAATCGCATGTTGACAAAGAATATGCCTGAGGCGGTGGTTAAAAAAGTGGCCAGTGAAAACTACGGCCGGCTGCTCAAAACGGTGATGAACGGACGCACAGCATCTGAGCCCATGTAAGCCTGCCCCGTAGAATCGCGGCTTCATGCTGCATACCGCTCCCCTATCCCATCCCCAACCCATTCGCAGCGAACTGCTTGCCCTGTGGCAACTCACTTGGCCTATTTTGGTGGGGCAACTGGCAAACGTGGGCATGTCGGTATCGGATGTTGCGATGGCCGGGCATGCCTCGGCCCAAGACCTGGCGGGTATCTCTTTGGGTGTGTCGGTGTGGAATATGGTCATCATCACCCTGATGGGCATCATGATGTCGGTGAGCCCCTTGGTGGCCCACCATGTGGGGGCGAAGGCATTGCACAAAGTTCCGCATGAAGTGCGCCAAGCGCTTTGGAAAGCCGTGATTTTGGGTGTTGTCGCTATCGCCATCATGCAGTCCACCGTGTTTATTTTTGAAGCCATGGACCTCGAGCCAGTCACGCGCAGCGTAGCCATTGGTTTTGTGGTGATCACCAGTTATTCGATGCCCGCATTTGCTGTTTACCGGGTGTTGTACGGCTACAGTGCCAGCCTGAACCAAACCAAGCCCTTGATGTTTGTTGCGATTGGGGCGTTGGTACTCAATATTTTTCTCAACTGGGTTTTGGTCTTTGGACACTGGGGTTTTCCTCGGTTGGGCGGTTTGGGCTGCGCGTGGTCTACGCTTTTGTGCGTATGGGCGAATTTAGGCGGCTTGCTGTGGTGGATGCGGCGCAGCTCTGCTTACCAAAGCACCTGGCCTTTTTCGCAGTTTGAGTGGCCCCACGGCCCCAAGTTACGCAGCTTGCTGCAATTGGGCCTGCCCATTGGACTGACCTATTTCGCAGAAACCAGTGCCTTTGGCCTGATCGCTTTTTTGATCGCCCGCTTTGGCAGCACAGAAATTGCAGCCCACCAAATCGCACTGAACTTCACCTCGCTGGTGTTTATGGTCCCGCTGAGTTTGGGGGTGGCGGTGCTCACGCGCGTGGGGCAATCGCTGGGCGCAGGAGACGCCGTAGCCGCACGCTTTCGCTCGTGGGTGGGGGTCGGCGCAGGCTTAGGGTTTGCAGCAGTTTCAGCGCTCACCATGGCGGTCTTTAACCACCAAATTGCCGGTCTGTACACCAGTGATGTTGGTGTGGCAGGTGTCGCTGCCCACTTGTTATTTTTAGCCGCGATTTTTCAACTCTCCGACTCCGCGCAAGTCGTCACCAGCAGTGCCATTCGGGGCTACAAAATCACCCGATCGCCTATGTTGGTTCAGTTGACTGCATTTTGGGTAGTGAGTCTGCCTTTGGGGTATCTGTGGGGGATTGCTCCTTCTGGATTTTTTGCAAGCCCTGAGCACCCGATGGGAGCCGCAGGATTTTGGTTGGCATTGGTCGTGGGTCTGACCGTGGGCGCCTTGGGTTTGCTGGTTTTACTCAAACACATTGCGCGGGCGCGCATCGCCGATTACCTGCAGTAAGCCATGGCGTCGTCCCAAGCACTTGCCCTTCCCTTTCATATCGCCTTGGCGGGTCCCACAGCCGCAGGAAAAACGGCCGCAGCCTTGGCGATTGCCAAAGAATACGATTGCGAAATCATCAGCGTGGATTCTGCCTTGGTGTACCGCGGCATGGACATCGGTACTGCCAAGCCCAGCGGCGCAGAGTTGGCCCAAGTCAAACACCATCTGATCAACATCCGTGACCCTTTGAACGCCTACAGCGCCGCAGAGTTTGCAGTAGATGCCGCAGCGTTGATTCGCAGCATCAGCGCCCGCGGCAAATTGCCGCTCTTGGTCGGTGGGACCATGCTGTATTTCAAAGCCTTGCGCGAGGGGATGGACCC
>CANJNX010000111.1 GCA_947475495.1 Comamonadaceae bacterium
CCCGCCCCATCGCTTGGCTGTCGCTGCTCATCATGCTGATGGCGCCGAGGTCATGTAAAACGTCTTCAGCCGCAATGGTTTCTTTGCGAATGCGGCTTTCTGCAAACGCCAAATCTTCAGCAATACCTGCGTCCAAATGATGGCAGACCATCAGCATGTCCACATGCTCATCGAGCGTGTTGACGGTGTAGGGCATGGTTGGGTTGGTAGAGCTCGGCAGAAAGTTGGCTTGGCCGACCACCCGCAAAATATCAGGCGCATGTCCGCCGCCTGCGCCCTCGGTGTGAAAGGCGCACAGCGTACGGCCTTTGGTAGCTGAAATCGTGTTTTCAACAAAGCCCGATTCATTCAAGGTGTCGGAGTGAATGGCCACTTGCGTGTCGGTTGCATCGGCAACGTCTAAGCAGTTGCTGATCGCCGCAGGCGTGGTGCCCCAGTCCTCATGAAGCTTGAGTCCGATCGCCCCCGCTTCAATTTGCTCATGCAATGCCGCTGGCAAACTGGCGTTGCCTTTACCCATAAAGCCCAGGTTCATGGGAAAAGCATCGGCGGCTTGGAGCATGCGTTCGAGGTTCCACGCGCCAGGCGTACACGTGGTGGCAAACGTACCGGTGGCCGGACCCGTACCGCCGCCCATCATGGTGGTAATTCCGCTGGCTAAGGCTTCTTCAATCTGCTGCGGACAGATAAAGTGAATGTGGCAATCAATCCCCCCAGCCGTCACGATGTTGCCTTCGCAGCTAATCACTTCCGTGCCGGGCCCGATGATGATGTCAACGCCGTTTTGGGTGTCTGGATTACCGGCTTTCCCGATCGCCACAATGCGCCCATCTTTGAGGCCAATGTCGGCTTTGACAACGCCCCAGTGATCCACAATCAGCGCATTGGTCATCACGCAATCGACTGCACCCTCACTGCGTGTACGTTGGCTTTGCGCCATTCCGTCACGGATGGTTTTGCCACCGCCAAATTTCACTTCTTCACCGTAGCTTCCTGCGCTTAGCGTGTAATCTTTTTCAACCTCGAGGATCAGGCCGGTATCGGCCAAACGAACTCGGTCACCGACGGTGGGACCAAATATTTCTGCGTAAGCGCGTCGATCGATGGTTGCCATTTAGAGTTTTCCTTGCGTCAATCCGCGAAAGCCAAAAACCTGCCGCGAGCCTGCATAGTCCACCAACTCGACAGTGCGTTGCTGGCCCGGCTCGAACCGAACGGCTGAGCCTGAAGCAATGTTCAATCGCATGCCGTGTGCTGCCTCGCGGTCAAAACCTAAGGCGGCGTTGGTTTCTGCAAAGTGGTAATGCGAGCCCACTTGGATGGGGCGGTCTGCGGTGTTGTGAACGATGAGGGTCGTGGTACGCCGCCCTGCATTGAGAACGTGCGCTCCAGGCTCGCAGAGGATTTCGCCCGGAGTCACCGACCGCCCCCTTTGCCAAGCCACAGTGCTACGGTAGCGACAACGGCAAACACAACAAAACCCCAGGCGTCACTGGTATGCCAATGGCTGCCTTCTAAACCATGGCCATCATGCGAAAGCGCGAGGGTTGAGAGGGAGCTGAAGAGAAACAAGAGCGTAGGTTTGACAAAGCGAAACATAGTGGGAGAGACTTTCTAAAAAAGTGCAAATTTTTTAAACAATGGGCTGGTGAACGGTGACCAGTTTGGTTCCGTCAGGGAAAGTGGCCTCGACTTGGATATCCGGAATCATTTCAGCGATTCCTTCCATTACATCAGCGCGAGTGAGGACGGTACGCCCTTCGCTCATCAGTTGGGCAACGGTTTTTCCGTCACGCGCGCCTTCCATCACAGCAGCGCTGATCAGCGCCAAGGCCTCGGGGTAGTTGAGTTTTAAGCCACGGGCCTTGCGCCGTTCGGCAAGCAGTGCGGCGGTAAAAATTAGCAGCTTGTCTTTTTCGCGAGGGGTGAGTTCCATGGAGCAGTCTTTGGGTTCGTCAATCGGTTTGGATTCAGCTAAGCAAAGTGTATGCCGCAAAGTCAAGTTATACGCCAAAGGTCGAGTGGCATGGAAACTGCAATCACGGTGCTTAGCTTCAATATAAATGACCAGACCCCCTCATGCTCCTGATTTTTTCGCAATTGCACCAAATGGAAGCAGCGCAGCTGGTTGTCGAGGTGCGCTTGCACCAAAAGCGCACTGGATTGGTGTGCTGATGCAAGATGGACTGAGCCGTGCGGGGCAGGGTGAATCGGTATTGATGGTGGGGCGTGATGCCACCTTCAAAAAAGAGTTGCATGCAACCATTGAGGATGCGGGCTACACGGCGCATATCGCAGTCTCAGGGGCCGAGGCGATGCGCCATGCTTTGCAAAACGTGCCCGATATAGTTTTGTTGGACGCGGACCTCAGTGACATGGATGGATTCGAGCTCGCCCGGCAATTCAAGGTGCTGGCGAACACGGCCCATGTCCCCTTGATATTTGTAACCGAGTCCAATGCACCTGAAAACGTGGTTCGTGCTTTGGCATCGGGCGGGGCAGACTGTGTCACCCAGCCTGTTCAGCCCCTAGAAATCTTGGCGCGCATGGGCTTGCACCTTGCCGGTGCGCGTGAGCGTCGCCAAACGCGCAATGCTTTAGACGCGTTTGGGTATGCCACTATGACAGTGCGCGCCAATGACGGAAAGTTGATGTGGCAAACCGCCTTAGCACGGGGACTTTTAGAGCGTTATTGTCCTGACCACCCGCCGTATGCAAGCCACGCTGCGCCCGAGATTCAGGATTGGCTGCAATCGTGTTTGCGCCAACTCCAACGCGCAGAAGCTCCTCGGGCATTGACCCTGTCGCTTGAAGACGGCGCCAGCAGGTTGACGCTGCGCTTGCACCAACAAACGGGGGACAAGTCGAGTGAGAGCGCAAGCGAAGATGACCCGCAAGCCGATGACTGGCTGATTGTCATGCGTGAAGTCTCTGATAAAGCGATTTTGGACGCGATGCGTTTAGGATTTTCACTAACGGCACGAGAAGCGCAGGTGCTCTACTGGGTCTCAAAAGGAAAAACCAATAAGGACATTGGTGATATTTTGGAGAGCAGTCCCATGACCGTAAAAAAACATCTGGAGCGCGTGTTTGTCAAACTCGGTGTTGAAACGCGCACAGCCGCCGCCGGCAAAGTCGCAGCGCAGATTCCTCAACTATAGTAAGTGGCGGTGCTTGGGCGACAATGGCACCATGTCAGTCCAACCCCATAACCCATTGCATGGCGTAACGCTTGAGGCCATCCTTGTTGCCTTGCACGCCTACTACGGATGGGATGGTTTGTCGCAGCGCGTTGCGATTCGATGTTTTGCGCTGGACCCCAGCGTGGCTTCAAGTTTGAAGTTTTTACGCAAAACCCCTTGGGCACGTGACAAAGTGGAAAGTCTCTATCTGTTTATGTTGCGCGAACAAAAGCGCTCACTTTCGCCACATTGAAATGCATGGGTAAGCCATACAGCCGATTTCCCTTGCAAACTGGGAGACTTTAAGGAGGGTTGTTTGAGTTGAATGGTGTTAAAGCCAGTTTTACATCGCCCAAATACGTGGCGTATGGGGTGCCATCCCCCACAGGGTTTGTCGCCAAGCCAGCCGAATGGCACGCAGCAGTTGCATCGCAGGTTCTACTTGGGCTGCTATGAGGCGAACCACCACCACGTGCGGGTTTGGGCAGCTTGCGCCTGCAGTGGCTGCCAAGGAATGCCCCTCTGTGATCTGACGGGCGGCTTCTAAAGCCTGTTCTTTTCGGTTACGCGCAAGCGCTGTGCCACTGGCAAAAAATAAAGTCGCCATACAGCGCATTCCTGCCAATCCGAGGGGGCTTTCCAAAAGCAAGCTGTCGTTTGCTGCAATCCGTGAACGCTCTAACCAAACGCCGGGGATTTCAATGTGTTGCTGAAGATGGCCGCTGACAAAGGGTTGTTGTGCATGGGGCAGGCCCAGTGCGGTTATGTCCCAGCCCATGAACTCTGCGCTGGGCGCTAATTGAACGGTTAACCTGTTTTCTGCCAAGCATCCGCTGTAGCAAATTGCTTCCAGTGGCAGCCACTCGAGTCTTGCTTTATCTTTGAGAGTGATGTTGGTGCGTTGCACAGCCAGCTCGTTTTCGCTGCGGTAAAAGCGCGTTGCACCCGGTGTGGTGATCAAGCCATGCGAACTTGGTTCCGCTTCAATTTTGATGTCCAAGGTGTCCCCGCCCACCAAGCCGCCCGGCGGATGAACCAAGACGTTGTGGCAGACCGCATCACCCTCGGGGTAAAGACTTTGCAATATACGCAAAGGACCGACGTGCTTGGCGTGGGCTACGGTGCGTTGCAGGTTGGAATCCTGGTGAAAAGCGTAGCGAAGGTCCAGAGATGCAGTCCAGCTCATGGGGGTGAAAGGAGAAGCGTCAGAGGCATCGCACCGATCATAATGGAAGCTTCTATTGAAAGAAGAAGCCATGCAAACGATAGATCTCGATGTCCAAGGGATGAGCTGTTCAGGCTGCGTCAACCATGTGAGCACAGCTTTGCAAGCCATCTCTGGCGTGCAAGCTGTCACCGTGGACTTGGCGAATGGCCATGTTCGCGTTACAACATCTGCTGCAGTTACAAGTGAGGCGTTGATTGCGGCGCTCAAGGTCGCAGATTATGAGGCGCAGGAATCCCTCAAAACGTAAGGACCCACGCGCTTTTTATTTCGCAGCTTGGAGCAAATCACACAAGCTGCGTGCAATCACTTTGGTCGCGCGGCGCAAGTCCTCGAGGTCAATGCGCTCATCGGCACGCTTGGCGTGCGACTCTAAAACGGTGCGTGGGCCCGCGCCGTAAATCACGCCTGGAATACCGGCTTC
>CANJNX010000112.1 GCA_947475495.1 Comamonadaceae bacterium
GCTCAGTCTGCCGTGCGGCGGCTGCCGCGTACCGCATTGCTTTTGCTGTGTGTTGCGTATGTGATTTTCGGCTTTGTGGGGCGCGACGGCTGGAAAAGTGCGGACATGGCATCGGTGGGCTTGATGGCAAGCTTGGCGCAAGGAAGCTCGGACTGGCTGTTTCCTACGCTATTGGGAATCCCTTCAGAGCACGGCGCTTTGCTGCCCTATTGGTTAGGGGCGTGGGCCATCGCCCTTTCACCCGCTGAAGCGGTATGGGCCGACTTCATGCTGCGTATTCCCTTTGGCGTCTTGTTAGCCCTGTCAATGGCCGGCACCTGGTATGGCACCTACAGCTTGGCTAGAAGCTCCCGCGCGCAACCGCTGGCATTTGCCTTTGGGGGACAAGCCAACCCTGCCGACTATGGCCGCGCGGTAGCCGATGGGGCCTTACTCGCGTTTATCGCCTGTTTGGGCTTGGCCCAGCTGGGCCATGAAAGTACGCCAGCGCTCGCCCAATTGGGGTTTGCAGCTTTGCTTTTCTTTGGTCTGTGCGCCCTTCCCATCCGTCGCAAAGCGGGCTTGTGGGGATGCACCTTGGGCTTGCTCGGATTGGGATTAAGCGGTGCGCCTACGTTGGCCTTGCTCTTTGGATTGGGGGGCGCTGTCATTCACGTCATAGACCCTCAAAAAAATCCTACACAAGCCCCAACAAAGCAAAGCCCATGGGTCGACAGTGCTTGGATTGTGCTGGTCTGCGCATCCGTCGCTTTTCTTGCAACTTTTCTGCAACTATGGCGTTGGAAAATTGAACTCCCCCACGCACTTTGGTTCGATTGGAATGGGTATGTGCAGTTGCTAGTCTGGTTTACCTGGCCGGCTTGGCCTTTGGTGATGTGGACCGTATGGAGTTGGCGCAGGCAACTGCTGAGCCGCCATCCCAGCCGCCACTTGCTGTTACCGCTGTGGCTCATGGGTGTGACCTTGGTTGCTACATTAACCACAGGCTCCTCCGACAGGACGCTGCTCTTAGCCTTACCGGCCATGGCATCTTTGGCTGCCTTTGCCTTGCCTACCCTCAAGCGGTCTGTTGCATCCTTGATTGACTGGTTTACCCTGTTGTTTTTTTCAGGCTGCGGCTTGGTTATATGGGTCGTTTGGATTGCGATGCAAACCGGTGTCCCTAGCCAACCCGCAGCGAACGTTGCGCGGCTTGCCCCTGGCTTTGTGCCTGGTTTTTCGTTCGCAGTGCTCGCGATGGCTATCGCTGCTACCTTGGCTTGGGCGTGGTTGGTGCAATGGCGCGCCGGACGCCACCAACCCGCGCTGTGGAAAAGCCTGGTACTTCCCGCAAGTGGGGCTGCTTGGTGCTGGCTGTTGTTAATGACCTTGTGGATGCCCCTGCTCAATTACACCCAAAGTTACCAAACCTTGGTAGAACGCGCACAACAAGAAATCAATCGCCCTGGCTGCATCCAAACCCAGGGACTCAACCAAGGCATCAATGCAGCTTTGATTTGGTATGGGCACTTGCCCTTGGTTCCTGCCTCCGCATTTTCACAATGCCCTTGGCTTTTGGTCGAGCCCAGCGCCAATGTGGAAGTTCCCGCCACGGTGGACCTCAAGGTTTGGAGTGCACAGGCCTTGGTTCGCCACCCTGGGGATGCCAACGAAGCCTTTTGGGTGTTGCAGCGTCGCTAAATCAATCCGGGGCCTTGACCCTGGCCGGCGCAAAGCGAATGGAAAAAGTGGAGCCTTCACCCAGTTTGCTGCTGATCGCTAGTTCTGCGCTGTGGCGCTGAGCGACGTGCTTCACAATTGCCAATCCCAAACCCGTACCCCCGGTGTCGCGTGAACGGCTGCGGTCGACACGGTAAAACCGCTCGGTTAGGCGGCCAATGTGCTCTGGAGCAATGCCTACTCCCTGGTCTTTGACCGAAAAAAGCGCTGATCCATCCGATTGAACCTTCCAGCTCACTCGGATTTCTTTGTCTGACGGTGTATAGCGAATCGCATTCCCAATCAAGTTAAAGAAAGCGCTGTGAAGTTCCAAACCGTACCCAGCTATTTCAATACCGGACTGAACTTCGAAGACGAGTTGAGGCGCTTGGTTCCAAAGCACGCGAGAAAGCTCATGGCCTTCGTGTTTACATTGGTCAAGGATCCCCGTGACATTGACCCATTCATGCGTCGGTGGCAAGGGGCTGCCTTCAAGACGCGACAAGGTGAGCAAGTCGCTCACCAAAGACTGCATGCGCATGGCCTGTTGCGCCATAAGCGCCAAATACCGCTCGCGCTCGGCTTCATTGAGGGGCAAGGACTGCAGCGTTTCAACAAAGCCACTGAGCACCGTCAGGGGAGTTCGAATTTCATGCGACACGTTAGCGACAAAATCACGCCGCATCGCTTCGGCCTGTTCCAGCGCCGTGATGTCGCGGGACAAAAGCAAACTGCGACCGCCTCCGTAGGGGTGAATATGAACCGATAGGCGAACCGGTTTGGTAAAGGTGTTTGCCCGACCAGGCATCACCACATCGCCCTGGAAATCATTGGCTGAGAAATAAGCCGCCAATCCAGGATCACGAACCAAATTTCCAAAATGTTGCATCAAATCACGACGCGGCTCGAAGCCAAAATGGCTGCTCGCGGTTTGGTTAAACCATTCGATACGGTTTTGACTATCCAAAAGCACGATGCCGTTGGGGGACGCTTGCAATGCGGCTAAGAAATCTTGAAGCCGCTCCTCACTTTGGGCAACCGACCGCTGATGCGTTCTAACCAAGCGCCGAACACGGTCGCCCACCTCGCTCCATATTCCAGAGCCCACACCACCCAGTTCACTATCTCCATGGCGCAACCAACGCAAAACTTTCAGTCCATTGGACAGATCAAGCACATGCCACACATAGCCCGCAACCACGGCGCCCACTAAAGCAGCTATGACAGGATTTGCGAGCGTAGGAATATAGCGATCGTCAAGCCAATAGCCCAAGATCGCACCCAGTATTTGCACCAGTGTGAAGGTGAAAATGCGCCACAGTACGCGAGAAGTCAAAAATTAACCCTCTGAACTTTCAACCAACACTGTCGCTGCAATAGGCTTGGCTGTGAGCCGATAACCGGCACCACGGACGGTCTCAACCATACGCCCGGCTGCACCAAGTGCCTCACGCAAGCGTTTGATATGGACATCTACCGTGCGTTCTTCGATGTACACATGGTCACCCCACACCTTGTCTAACAACTGACCGCGGCTATGGACACGCTCAGCGTTGGCCATTAAATGGTGCAAGAGCTTAAATTCAGTGGGACCCAACTTTAAAGCCTGACCCGCAAAGGTCGTGCGGTGGGTTGAAGAATCAATACTCAAACCCGCAATCACGATGGCCTCGCCCACAGGTTCAGGGGAACGCCGACGCAGGACGGCGCGAACACGTGCCAACATCTCTTTGGTTGAAAAGGGCTTGGCCATGTAGTCATCAGCACCTGCATCCAGTCCAGCTACCCGGTCTGCCTCGTCGCCCCGCGCTGTGAGCATGATCAAAGGAATGTCTTTGATCCGCGGATCTGCACGCCAACGCCGTGCCAATTGCAAACCACTTTCACCAGGCAACATCCAGTCGAGCAAAATTAAATCTGGCAAGGCCGCTTCCAGCTCCCGTTGGGCGCTCACGCCGTCCATGGCCCAGGTCGGTCTAAAACCGTTGTGGCGTAAATTGACAGCAATGAGCTCCGCAATCGACGGCTCATCCTCCACCACCAAAATCGCTGGCATGGTCTTCATTGAATCACTGACTCAATCTTTTCGATCGATGTGTGGCGCACATCTTCGCCTTTGACGACATAAATAATAAATTCGGCAATATTTTTAGCGTGGTCCCCAATGCGCTCGATGGCCTTTGCCAAAAAGAGCAAATCAAGGCTTGGCGAAATCATCCGAGGGTCTTCCATCATGTAGGTCACCAAGATACGGACAAAGTTGTCAAACTCTTGGTCAATCAAGTCATCCTCTTTAAGGATGGCCAAAGCGGCATTGACATCAAGGCGAGCAAACGCGTCCAAGGCCTTGTTCAGTAAGCCTGAAGCCAAGTTGGCTGCGTAACGCAACTCAATCGAAGGCAAGTTACGTGGAGATCCACTTTCAATAATAGAGCGCACCATGCGGGCCATTTTTTCGGCCTCATCGCCAACACGTTCTAAATTAGCGGTTGTTTTAGAAATTGCCATTAACAAACGAAGATCGCCAGCAGCAGGTTGTCTGCGGGCAATGATGGAGGAGAGATGGCGATCAATGTCAAGCTCCATTGCATTGACCTGGGACTCGGTGACCGACACTTCATTAGCGGCGTCGAGGTCCATTTGTGAAAGTGCAAAAATGGCTTTTTGAATTTGGGTTTCGACCAAACCACCCATTTCTAAAACTTGGCTTGATATGGAGGTCAACTCACTATCAAACTGGGAAGATATGTGTTTATCTGGCATAACGGTTCCTTATAGGTTACAAGTGTTCAGCGATTCAGTAGATTAACCAAAGCGGCCCGTGATGTAGTCTTCGGTCTCTTTGCGCTTGGGCTTGAAGAAGATTTGTTCGGTTTCACCAAACTCAATCAAGTCACCTAAATACATGTACGCAGTGTAATCACTGCAACGCGCAGCTTGCTGCATGTTGTGGGTCACTATGACAACTGTATGGTCATTCTTGAGTTCAACAATCAGTTCCTCTACCTTGGCAGTAGAAATGGGATCAAGAGCAGAGCAAGGCTCATCAAGCAAAAGCACCTCAGGCTGAATCGCAATACCACGCGCAATACACAAGCGCTGCTGCTGCCCGCCTGACAAACTAGAACC
>CANJNX010000113.1 GCA_947475495.1 Comamonadaceae bacterium
CTCTGCGAATGCTGACGCTTTGAAAGTAGGGGTGGTTGCCAATTTGCGGCAAAGTGGAATTAAAACTTGCGGGGTTGGCTACGATGTTTTTGATGGCTTGGAGTTTAGGAACATAAAACCGCGTCTCCATCGGCATCGTCAGGCTGGGGTAATCGGTTGCTAGACCAAGGCGTTTGTTTTTCCCAATCGCACGGCCTACGCTGCCTTCGCCCCAGTTGTAAGCGGCCAAGGCCAAGTGCCAGTCACCAAACATGCCATAGAGTTTTTGCAAATAGTCTAAAGCGGCGCGTGTGGATGCCAACACATCGCGCCGGTCATCGCGAAATACATTTTGTTTGAGCTCAAAGTGTTTGCCTGTGGCGGGCATGAACTGCCACATTCCTGCGGCTTTAGCGCTAGAAACGGCTTGTGGATTGAAAGCACTTTCCACAAACGGAAGCAACGCTAATTCGGTTGGCATATTGCGCAGCTCTAACTCTTCAACAATATGAAACAGGTATTTTTTAGAGCGCTCTGTCATCCGAAAAATATAGTCAGGCCGCGTGGTGTACCAGTTTTCACGGTCGCGCACCAAATCACTCTCCAGGTCGGGCATCGCGTATCCGCTGCGAATGCGCTCCCACAAGTCATCGGTGGTGGCCAATGGAACCACAAGGCGGGTATTGGACTCTTGAACTTCCAAAGGCGCAAGGCCTTCAAGCGTTGCGGCATGGCCTAGGCTAAAGACAAAGAATCCGGCGCAGACCATGCAGCGCGTGAAAAATGCAGACGTCATTGGTATTGGTTTTTCCAGGTGCGCAGTGTTGCAAAGGCGCCGTTGTCGGCACATCCTTGCGCATCAAAGCGTTCAACAGACGCCCGCACGGCAGGGCTTGTGCTGCGTAAAAAAGGGTTGATAGCCAATTCAAGGGCCATGGTAGAGGGAAGCGTTGGCAGATTCTGCGCGCGCAAAGTCAGGCAGTGCTGCTGGTAATTTTGAAGCGCTGCATTGTCAGGATCGACTTCGCGCGCGAACTTCAGGTTGCTCAAGGTGTATTCATGGGTGCAACACACGCGGGTGTTGGCAGGCATGGCTGCCAAGGTTTGCAAAGATCGCAGCATTTGCGCTGGGGTTCCTTCAAACAAGCGCCCGCAACCGCCGCTAAACAACGTATCCCCACAAAAAAGCAAGGGAATACCGTCGGCCGCTTCGCAGTAAAAAGCAATATGCCCGGCGGTATGGCCAGGAACGTCGATGACTTGAAAACTGAGGCCCAAAAGCGGGACGGTGTCACCGTGGGCGAGTTTCACCGCAGGCTCGGGAACAGTTTCCTTGGCCGGCCCAAAAACGGCAGCGCCTGTGGTTTGCCTTAGCTCGGCAACGCCACCGGTGTGGTCACCATGGTGGTGCGTGATTAGAATACCCTGCAGTTGAAGCCCTTCAAGGGCCAATGCCTGTAAAACCGGTTGGGCCACGCCTGGGTCAACCACCAAAGCATTTTTCCCATCGTGCAGCATCCAGATGTAATTGTCAGTCAGTGCAGGCAGCGGTATTAACGTCATGAGTGAACCCATTATAAGTTTTCAAGATTGGCTCCAAACCCCGCCAGGGCAATACCTGTTGGATTGGGAGCGCCAACAAGTGAGCAGCGCGGTCACTGATATTTTTGGATACCACGCGATTCAGCTTGGGGTTTCGGATATGGACGGTTTGCATTCCAACCGCATGCCCCACCGTTGGTTGGCTGAGCAATCCTCAGACTTTCAAGCGCCAAGCCAGCCCGCATTTGTCAGTGATTTTTGCGCACTGCCTTTTCCCGCCAATTGCCTTGATTTGGTGATCATGCCGCACACCTTGGAGTGCAGTTTGGATGCGCACGAAACCTTGCGCGAAGTCGAGCGCGTCTTGGTTGCAGAAGGCCGCGTTGTGATTTGCGGGATCAATCCCTTGAGTTTTTGGGCCCTGCGCCAAGCGCGTGCGAGTTTGTGGGTGCGATTGGGACTCGGGCGCTTTCTGGGGCAATCGTACTTACCTGAGGCGCAAGAATTCATCGGCTATTGGCGTCTGCGCGACTGGTTGCGCTTGCTCGGTTTTGAAATTGAAGTAGTACGTTTTGGGGGCTACAGTCCGGCTGTGCGAACGGCCAAATGGCTCAAGCGCTTTGCCTGGATGGAGCGCTGGGGCGCGCGGTGGTGGCCTATTTTTGGCGCCATGTATATGGTGGTGGCAGTCAAAAAAGTGCGGGGCTTGCGCTTAATGGGCCCCGCTTGGAAAGCCAAAAAAGTGCGCGCAGTCAACCCCGTATCGGCTTCGCGCCAAGCGCACGATGCAACCCGCAGAGAGACAGACGCATGAATAAAGTGGTGATTTATACCGATGGCGCTTGCAAAGGAAACCCCGGCCCCGGTGGGTGGGGCGCTTTATTGCGATCAGAGGATGGCTCAGAGAAAGAACTCTACGGTGGTGAATCTGAAACGACCAATAACCGTATGGAAATGACCGCCGTCATCCAAGCTTTGTCAGCGCTTAAACGGCCGTGCCAAATCACACTGCACCTTGACAGCCAGTACGTGCTCAAAGGCATTACCGAATGGTTGCCGGGGTGGAAAGCCAAAGGCTGGAAAACGGCTGCCAAACAACCGGTAAAGAACGTTGATTTATGGCAAGCGCTAGACGCCTTGGTCCAAACCAGCGACCACGTGATTGAGTGGCGCTGGGTCAAAGGACACGCAGGCGATGTCGGCAATGAACGCGCCGATGGACTGGCGAATTTGGGTGTGGAGTTGGGGTAGGGCTTGGTTTAGAAAACGGCAGCCAATACCTTTTACATTACACCGTGAAAGACCATCACATCCACCAGATCGCCAGGCGCAATATTGCCTTGTTCGTGGTGCAACACCAGCAGGCCATTGGCTTGGACCATCGAGCTCAAAACACCTGAGCCTTGTTGGCCAGTGATTTTGACGCTCAAGCTGCCGTCTGCAGCGGTTGAAACGATGGCCCGTTGGTATTCGGTGCGGCCGGGTTTTTTGCGGATAGGTTCCAGGCTTTGGGCTTTCAAGAGGGGTGGCGAGATATGGGGATCGTCTGTGCGGGCACCCATCATCTGCCAGAGCGCAGGCCGAACAAAAGCTAAAAAAGTCACCATCACAGCCACCGGGTTGCCAGGCAGGCCAAACAGCGGTACCTTTCCTAAACGCCCCACAGCCATAGGGCGGCCTGGGCGCATCGCAATTTTCCAGAAGACCACGCCGCCTTCGCCAGGCGTTTCGCTGCGGGCCAACTCACGCATCATGGCTTTGGTGTGGTCTGCTTCGCCCACGCTGACGCCGCCGCTGGTGATGATGGCGTCGGCCTGTCGTGCTGCGCTGAGAAACGCAGCCTTTAATGCGTCGGGATCATCACGGACCACGCCCATGTCGATGCATTCAATGCCCATGCGCTGCAACAGGCCCCAAACGGTGAAGCGGTTGCTGTCATACACAGCGCCCTCGCGGGGTGCTTCACCCAGGCTCAGGATCTCGTCACCGGTAGAAAAATAAGCTACGCGCAAGCGCCTGTAAACACACAGCGTGGGCAAGCCAAGACTGGCCAGCAAGCCCAATGCCGCAGGGCTCAAAACGGTTCCTGCCTTTAAAGCGGCGTGGTCTTTTTGCAGGTCTTCACCCCGAAAACGGCGGTTGTCGCCCAAGCGAATTGCGCCTGCGGGAATGGAAATGGTGGCACTTTCACCCCCCCCTGCGTGCACCACCATTTCTTGCGGGACCACGGTATCTAATCCTGCCGGCATGACCGCTCCGGTGGTGATTTTTACGCACTCACCTGGGCCTACGGGCCCTTGGTAGGCTTTGCCGGCGAGGGCAAAGCCTGTGGGTTTGAGTTGCAAAGGCGTATCGGTTTGAAGCGCCAAGCCAGCAAACGCATAACCGTCCATCGCGGAGTTGTCGTGGGGGGGAACATCGATGGGGCTGATGACGTCTTGTGCGAGAACCCGACCTAAGCATTGCATCAAGGGCAAGGTTTCTGTGGTGTCAACGGCAGCAACCATGCGTGATAAAAAAGCGTTCACCGTATGGGCGGGCAGGGCGTTGGGGTCGTAGCCTGCGAGCTCGGCTGCAATAGCGTCTAAAGTCTTCATGGGTTTTCGAGGGATTGCAGTTGGGCCAAGGTATTGGCATTGAAAAAAGCCTGCGGGTCATCGTGGGGAAGGTTAAACGCGACCTCTACAGTTTGGTGCTGGCTCGTCCAAGCATCGACTTTTCTGCCGCGTTGAGTGAGAAAGTGATTGAGGCTGGGCAGGAGGGCAGTGCGCATAAGACAAAAAACAGGTTGGGTTCTGAGCTGTGTTTCGCCTCGTTGGTTGGGTTCAGGAGCGCTCGCAACGGCAATGTCCGCCTTGTTAGATGCCAGAGCCTGGCTTAAGCGCTCCAGCAAATCCAAGGGGAAGACGGGCGAGTCACAGGGGACGGTAAGTAGGTAGGGAAATTCGGGGTGGGCGCAATGCGCCAAAGCGGTGGCAAAGCCAGCCAAGGGGCCTGCAAAGCCTTCGATGTCGTCTTCCCAAACGGGAAAGCCCCAGTTTGCGTAGGTGAGCGCGTTGCGGTTGGCGTTGATGGCGATCTGCCCGGGCGCTCCTGCGCTTTGGTGGGTGAGCCGGTCGATGGCGTGGTGTGCCAAAGCCTTGCCGCGCAGTGTTTGCAAGCCTTTGTCCACGCCACCCATTCGGCTTCCCATGCCGCCGGCCAGCACAACGGCACACACGTCTTTTGCCAAAATTTGCGCCATCGCGGCTAGCCTCCGATGTAGCTCATCTCCACCCGGCGCGCTCCAG
>CANJNX010000114.1 GCA_947475495.1 Comamonadaceae bacterium
ACACCGGGCATCCCAGCCGCACATCGCCAGTCACCACTGGCAAGGCGTCGATATTCAAGGCATGCAACGCAGCCAAGGCGCGCGGGGAAAGGTGGGCTGCGTCCAGGTCAGAAAAAAGCATCGACAAGTCGCGCACTTTACCGTCTGAGCCCAAAGCGCCGGCCTTTTCTTGGCCCACTGGCCCATAACGTAATAACTTCATGACAACTCCTTAGATGAAAGCGGCTATTTTGCGTTTTTTCAAAACTCTTGGCAAAACCAAAACTGCGACCACCACGCACAAAAGCGCAAGCGACATGGGGCGCTCTAAGAAAATAGTCCACTTGCCTTCGCCGATAGAGAGCGCGTTGCGCAATTGCGCTTCCGCCAACGGGCCCAAAATCATGCCTACGACAACCGGTGCGGTAGGAAAATCAAAGCGCCGCATCACCAGACCAAGCAAGCCAATGGCGTAGAGCAAAACCAGGTCAAACGCACTTTGGCGCATACCGTACGCGCCCACCGTAGCAAAGATCAAAATTCCTGCGTACAGCTGCGGTTTAGGCACTTTGAGTAATTTGACCCACAGGCCCACCAAAGGCAAGTTCAGTACCAGCAACATCACATTGCCAATGTAGAGCGAAGCAATCAAGGCCCAAACCAAACTCGCCGAGGTGGTGAAAAGCTGCGGCCCGGGTTGGATGCCATAGTTTTGAAACGCGCCTAACAAAATGGCCGTGGTGTTGCTCACAGGAATGCCCAAGGTCAGCAAAGGAATCAAAGCCGTTGTGACCGTTGCGTTATTGGCAGCTTCGGGGCCAGCAACGCCTTCAATCGCGCCTTGGTTTCCAAATTCAGCCAGATGTTCGCCTTTGGCTAACTTTTTCTCCACGGCGTAACTTAAAAACGTGGGAATTTCGGTGCCGCCGGCGGGAATACAACCAAATGGCGCGCCAATAGCGGTGCCGCGCAGCCACGCCGGCAGCGACCTGCGCCAGTCTTTGGCACTCATCGTCACCCGGTTGAGTTTGTTTTCAGACTCTCTCACAGCGCCTTCAAAAAGCACTGCATGCAAGGCTTCTGCGACAGCAAACAAGCCCACGGCCACCAACACAATTTCAACGCCATCCAAAAGCTCGGGAACACCACCGGTGTAGCGCGCCTGGCCGGTAATTTGGTCCATGCCTATGAGGCCTACCGCAAGACCCACAAAAAGCGCAGTCAGTCCACGCACCGTGCTTTGGCCGAGCACTGCGCTCACCGTCGTCAGCGCTAACAGCATCAAACAAAAGTATTCAGGCGGTCCCAAGCGAACCGCGTAATCGGCCAATACGGGGGCAAACAAGGTCACGATGATGGTGGCAATCGTTCCTGCAATAAAGGAGCCAATGGCGGCAGTTGCCAAGGCAGCGCCAGCGCGACCGCTCTTGGCCATCTTGTTGCCTTCCATGGCAGTGACCATGGTGGCGGTTTCGCCAGGGGTGTTGAGCAAAATAGAGGTGGTTGAACCACCGTACATGGCGCCGTAGTAAATACCGGCAAAGAAAATCATCGATGCGGTGGAGTCCACATGCGACGTAATGGGAAGCAACATCGCCACAGCAGTTGCGGGCCCGATCCCTGGCAAGACGCCCACCGCAGTTCCCAAAGCACAACCTACAAAAGCCCACAGCAAATTCACAGGCGTTCCTGCAGTTGCAAAACCCGCAAGAAGGTGATTCAAAATATCCATTACAACCACCCGGTTTGCGTCAATCCCGGCAAACTGATAGACAAAAATTTGGTAAACATCCAAAACACAGGCGCAGCAATCGTCAGGCCAAGTAAGGTATCCACAACCCAACTGCGCATGTGGTGTGGCGGGGCGGCTTGGGCAGGACTCGCGCTCGCTTGGCGCAAGCCATGGGCGGCACAAGCAAAGCACAGGGCGCAGCTCAAAATAAAACCAATCACAGTGATTAGGGCAGCGCTTAGCAACAAGCCTGCCGACATCCAAACCATCCCGCTCCAGCAGGGTTGTTCTTGCCTTGCTTCCTTAGGATCTGAATCAGGCACATTGCGAAACCCACCACTAAAGGCTTCCCAAAACAAAAAACCACCGCACAGAAGCAGGCCTGCAGACACCAGCATCGGCAAAAAGTTGGGGCCGATGCCAGCGTACCCCGCCTCAGAGGAGATCCCCAAAGCACCCCACGCTAGCCCGAGGGCCAGCGCGATGATTCCCGAACTGAGAATAAGTTCTTGGTTTTTTGGGATGCTGAAAAAACTCACAACATGCCAGACAAGTGCATGATGCCTCGCAAACTGGCAAACTCATTGTCAACAAAATCATCAAAGGCTTTGCCGGTAAGCAGTGCAGGAGTCCAGGCATTTTTGTCTAAAGCCTCTTTCCATGCTTTGGATTTGGTCGCTTTCACCACCATGTCCGTCAAGGCGGCGCGCTGCTCGTTGGTAATGCCTGGGGCGCCGTAGACAGCGCGCCAATTGCCCAGCACCACGTCATAGCCCGACTCACGCATCGTGGGAACTGCAACACCGGGCAAGCGTTTTTCAGACGTGACGCCGATCGCGCGCATTTTTCCGGCCTTGATGTATTCCGCAAATTCACTGTAACCACTGCCGCCTACGGTGACGTTGCCACCCAAGATTGCTGCCGTGGCCTCGCCGCCGCCACGAAAGGCCACGTAGTTCACTTTTTTGGGGTCGACACCGACACGCGTTGCCAACATAGAAGCGCAAATATGCTCCGTCGATCCCCGTGAGCCACCGCCCCACTTGACGCTGCCCGGGTCTTTCTTCATTTGTTCAACGACATCTTTCATCGTCTTCAAAGGTGAATCCGCGGGTACGACGAATACGTTGTACTCACTGGTCAATCGCGCAATCGGGGTAATGCGGTCCATGCCGACTTGGGGCTTGCCCGTAATGATGCCGCCGACCATGACCGCACCAGACATGATCAGGGCGTTGGGGTCGCCTTTGGCGGCGTTAACAAACTGCGCCAACCCAATCACGCCGGCTGCGCCGCCTTTGTTTTCATACTGGACCGTGTCAGCTACTTTGGCATCGAGCAGGGCTTTGCCGAGTTCGCGCCCAGTACCATCCCAACCACCGCCCGGATTAGCGGGAATCATCATTTTGATGTTGCTTGCGGCCCATGCGCGCATTGGCAACGCACCGGCAACCGACAAAGCGGCCAAAGACTTGAGAAAGGTATCGCGACGCATAAGGTTCTCCTTGAGGGGTTTAAAACAGCTCTATGATGGCAAGCGAGGCTGTCAATCGGCTGTCCAACACTCTAGGGAAAACCCCAGCCTCCACTTTATGCGACTGCTGCTGATTGAAGACGATCCCACTCTGGCACTGACCTTAAAACGCAGCCTGGAGAGAAAGATGATGCAGGTTCAGTTGTGCGACCACGGAAGCCAAGCCGTCGCTGCATGGCAAGCGATGCAGCCCGATGTGGTGGTATTGGATTTGAACTTGCCTGGGCTGGACGGATTACAGGTTTTAAAAAATGCCCGCCAAGCTGGCCTTCCAACACCCGTGTTAATTTTGACAGCGCGCGGGACGGTGGGGGACAAAATTCTCGGCCTCAATGCAGGCGCCGACGACTACCTTCCCAAGCCCTTTGACCTCGATGAGCTCGAAGCCCGGGTCCGCGCATTGAACCGAAGACAGTCCAACGCACCCGCTTCAACCGATAACCAGACCAGTACCTTAGGCGCTCTTCGGCTAGACCGTGACAACCGTGCGCTCTACCTTCAAGGCGAAGTGATGGACTTAAGCCCACGTGAGTTTGCCTTGATGGCGGCCCTGATGAAAAAGCCAGAACATGCCGTTGCCAAAGAACGCCTGCTGGACTTGGTTTTCCCAGACCAGAAAGACGTTCAGTTAGAAGCCATTGAAGTGGTGGTTTACCGACTCAGAAAAAAACTGCTGGGTGCCGGTGTGACTCTGGTCACGCTGCGGGGTTTGGGCTACTTACTCAAAGCCGAATAAGCCATGGCAGACCTTCGTCACACCAGCCTGCGGCGCAGCCTGCTTATTGGCATTTTGCTGCCCATTGTGGTGTTCGTCGCCCTTGATACCTTCAGCCTGTACAGGCAAACCTTGCATGCGGTGAATATTGCGTATGACAGAACGCTCTTGGCATCGGCCAAAGCCATCGGAGAACTCATTGAAATCCAAGGCAGCGCAGACCAAGCGCAGTTGCGAACGCGCATTCCCTACGCTGCATTGGAAGCTTTTGAAGCCGATAACCGCAGCCGCATGACCTACCGTGTCTCGGACGCCAAAGGCCAGTGGATCGATGGCGCGCAAGACCTACCCGCTTGGCAAGGACGCTTGCCTGACCAAGGACCGTATGCTGCATTGGTTAATTTTTACGATGCCCGCTTAGGCGATGAACCGGTACGCGTTGCTGTCTTGTTACAACCCGTTGCTACCGGCAGAGAACGCGCGATGGCGATGGTTCAAGTGGCAGAAACCTTAGAACTTCGGCAGACACTGGCCCAGCAAATACTTACAGACACCCTGCTGCGCCAAGCGGTACTGATCGCTGTGATTACAGGCGTTGTGCTGTTTGTCGTGCAACGCGTAACGCGGCCTGTTCGCCGGCTCAGCCACGCTTTGTCCAATCGCCAAGAAGACGATCTCAGCGCGATTGACGAGTCCAATCTACCGCGCGAATTGCGACCGCTGAGCCAAGCCACCAGCCAAGTAATGCAACGTCTTCAATACCTGCTGGAAAACCAAAAACGGTTTGTCCGAGACGCAGCCCACCAACTTCGAACCCCGCTTGCCGTTTTGAAA
>CANJNX010000115.1 GCA_947475495.1 Comamonadaceae bacterium
AAGCAGCGTCATCAGCTCATTCAATTCTGCGTCCGTCAAAAACGTGGGGCTGCCTCCGCCCAAATGCAGCTGGCTGATGGGCTGGCCCTTGCCGATCAAAGCGACATGCAACTCAATCTCACGGGCCAAATACCTTAAATACTCGGCGGAGCGACTGTGGTGCTTGGTGATGACTTTGTTGCAAGCACAGTAATAGCACAAGGACTCGCAAAACGGAATGTGAACATACAACGACAAAGGCAGTGTCAATGCGGCGGCACTGCTGCGGCGGTTTTTCAACGCATGGGCGTAGTGCGCTTCGGTAAAGGCTTCCACAAAACGGTCGGCAGTGGGGTACGAGGTGTACCGCGGCCCAGAGACATCAAATCGGCGCAAGATCTCATAGGGAACTGCCTGCTGGGCAGACGCTGTAAGCTGTTTCTGGTCGGTCATGCAGTACTATGGCATTCCAAGGCAGAAAAACGCTTGACGTTTGTCAAGCTTTTTTCACTTAGTTCAATGACAGCTCCACCTATTTTGGACTCATCCATGCTCAAAATGGTTACCGCCCAACCCATCGATACCTCCGGTCTCAGCTCCACGGCGATCAACTCGCACAGCTTGAAAGTCGCTTGCTCCAATTGCAATCTGCGCGAGTTGTGCATGCCCTTGGGTCTGAGCGAGCAAGAGCTTGAGCGTATTGATGACGTGGTGGCTTTAAGGCGCAAGGTGAAACGCGGGTCCACCCTGTTTCGCAATGGAGAGAAGTTCACCAGCCTTTATGCGATTCGCACTGGATTTTTTAAAACCAGCGTAGTAACAGACGATGGGCGAGACCAAGTCACCGGGTTTCAAATGGCTGGCGAAGTCATGGGCCTTGATGGCATCGTCAGCGACCACCACTCGTGCGACGCGATTGCTTTAGAAGACGCCGAAGTCTGCGTGATGCCCTTTGAGCGCATAGAAGAGTTGTCCAGAGAAATCAACTCCTTGCAGCGCCATGTCCACAAAATCATGAGTCGGGAAATTGTTCGTGAAAACGGGGTGATGTTGCTGCTAGGCAGCATGCGGGCCGAAGAGCGCTTGGCCGCCTTTTTATTGAACTTGGCCCAGCGCTTACATGCCCGGGGATTTTCACAGTCTGACTTGATTTTGCGCATGACCCGCGAAGAAATCGGCAGCTATCTCGGCCTGAAACTTGAGACGGTGAGCCGCACCTTCTCCAAGTTTGTAGAAGACAAGGTGCTTGAAGTCAAGCAGCGCCACGTTCGCATTCTCAACACCGAAGCACTGCGCGACATTGTCAACAACAAGGCCTGCTTGTAGGCGCTGAGGATTGCGGCCTGCACCGGGCCGGATTGACCCCCCTTATTTTTTCTTGGTGTCGGGTTGGACGCCTGTTGCTGCATGGTTGCGCGCCTTCTGCGCAGGTGCCAGGCTTGCGGGATTGCCTTCCGTCAAGGTTTTGTTGATCTCCACTCCCTTTTGGTAGTAGTTTTCATCAACGACCGTATCCATGCCTGAATAGGCCAAGTAAAACGTGATGAAGCTGGCAACCACGACCACCGCTGGGCCGGCCACAACAAGCCATACGTGCCCAAACTTCCACCAAGGGCCGGTTGGATGTGAGATTGCGTTATTCATAATTTTCCTTAACGGGGAACGATAAAGACTGCTTTTTCAGTCACAGTGCTTGTACGGTCTTGGCTTTGCACATGGAAATGGATGGTGTGGGATCCCGGTGCAGCTTGCTCAAAGGGTAACTGTACGTGAACAACGAACCAACGCGACTGGGCGGCGTCCACCATGAGATTGTGGTCTGTCTCCACCACCAAACCGGGCAAACCATCGGCTTGAACATGCACCTGCAAAAGCGTCTCTGAGGCATTCATAACCTGCAAACGGTAGATGTTTTCAATGCGCCCGCCCTCAATTTGGCGCGCCAAGATGCTGCGATCGCGCTCGACGTCCACCTTGAAGGGGTCGCGCATAGCCAAACTGATCAGCATCGCAAAAATAACAGACCAAAGAATGGCGGTGTAAACCAAGACACGGGGTCTAAACACATGGCGCAAGGTTTGGGCGCGGGTCCAGCGCTGGTTGATCGCATTCTCCGTCGAGTATTTCACCAGTCCACGCTCATAGCCCATCTTGTCCATCACCGTATCGCATACATCGGCACAGGCGCCACAGCCAATACATTCATACTGCAAACCGTTGCGGATATCGATGCCGGTCGGACACACCTGCACACACAAACTGCAATCCACACAGGCACCCAAGTTGGACTGGGCTATATCGACCTTTTTGGAACGCGGACCCCGCGGTTCACCGCGCAATGCATCGTAGGTGACGATCAAAGTGTCTTTGTCAAACATGGCACTCTGAAAGCGGGCATAGGGGCACATGTGTTTGCACACTTGTTCACGCATGAACCCAGCGTTTCCATAGGTGGCAAAGCCATAAAAGAAAACCCAAAAGATTTCCCAAGAGCCCAGCGCCCCATGAACGAACTCAGCCGCCAACTCATGGATAGGGGTGAAGTAACCCACAAACGTAAAGCCTGTCCACAAGGCCAATGCCAACCATAAACCATGCTTGGCTGATTTGCGGCCCCATTTCTCCAAGGAAAACCCAGCGTCATCCCGACGCATTCGCGCTGAGCGGTCACCTTCTGTTTTTTTCTCTATCCACAGAAAAATTTCGGTGTAAACCGTTTGCGGGCACGCGTAGCCGCACCACAAGCGGCCCGCCACTGCCGTAAACAAAAACAGCGACAAGGCCGAAATAACCAGCAAACCGGTCAGATAAATGAAGTCCTGCGGGTAGAGAACCAAGCCAAAGATATAAAAACGCCGCGCACCCAGGTCAAACAAGACCGCTTGGCGCTGGCCCCACTCCAGCCAAGGCATTCCATAAAAAACCAACTGGGTCAGAAAAACTGTAGCCCAGCGCCAATTCGAAAAAAATCCGGAGACGCTGCGTGGGTAAATTTTCTGATGGGACTCGTACAGAGAAATCATCTCTGCATCGGCCCCGGGTGGTGGAGTGATCGGCCCGGTATCTGTCGATGGCGCTATCGGAATAATTTTTCTCAAACCATACCTACTTGTTCGACATGCCCCACACATAACCGGACAAGACATGGATTTGTGCTTCAGTGAGTTTGCCTGCCTGAACGGGCATCTGGTTGACTTTGCCGTTGTTCACCATGGCAATGATGGCGGCTTCGCCATAGCCATGCAGCCAAATGTTGTCAGTCAAGTTCGCCGAACCCAAGGCTTGGAGGCCTTTGCCGTCCGCTCCGTGGCAAGCCGCGCACACAGCAAATTTAGATTTACCCACAGCGGCACGCACCGAGTCATGGGGGCTTCCCGACAAACTCAACACATAGTTGGCCACGTTCTTCACGTCCTCTGGTGTGCCAACGGCAGCAGCCATGGGAGGCATTTGTCCAATGCGGCCCAAGGTCAAGGTTTCTTTGATTTTGTCGGTGCTTCCGCCATGGAGCCAGTCTGCATCTGTCAAATTAGGAAACCCTTTTGAACCGCGGGCATCGGAGCCGTGGCATTGGGCACAATTGTTCATGAACAAACGCTCACCAATGGCTTTGGCTTGTGGGTCTTTGGAAAGATCTTCAGGCTTCATGGCGACAAACTTCGCGTACAGCGGTGCTTCTGCCAGATTGGCTTTTTCCACTTCCGCAGCGTACTGATCGGCCGAAGTCCAGCCCAACTTGCCCTTCATTGATCCCAGACCGGGGTAAAGCGCCAAATACAAGAAACCAAAAACAATGGTGATCACAAAGAGCCAAACCCACCAGCGGGGCAAGGGGTTGTTCATCTCGCGCAAATCGCCGTCCCAGACGTGTCCGGTCGTGTTGTCATTGGCAGTCATCGCCCGGGCTTTGCCGCTAAACCACAGCAGCAATAGACATGCAACCATGCCAAAGAGGGTGATGGCGGTCACAAAAACCGCCCAAAAATTACTTGTGAAGTCGCTCATATCGATTCCTTATGCGTACTTTTTTTCAATTAATCCTGCCCAAAAGGCAGGTTGGCCGCTTCAGAAAACTCAGCAGAACGTTGGCGCGACCAAGCCCACCAAACGATCCCTATAAACGTCACGAAACTCACCACCGTGACCAAAGCGCGTAATGTGTTGATATCCATGGTTTGCTCCTTGTTGCTGCGTATTGCGGTTTATTTGAGCGCCAAACCTAAGACCTGCAGGTAAGCAATCGTTGCGTCGAGTTCGGACTTGCCTTTGAGCTCTTCGCTTGCCTGGGAAATTTGCGCATCGGTATAGGGAACACCGACACGGCGCAGTGCGGTCATGTGGGTAGGAATCGATGCGGCGTCTACCGGTGTTTTCTCAAGCCACGGGTAAGCAGGCATGTTCGACTCCGGAACCAAGTCGCGTGGGTTGGTCAAGTGAATGCGGTGCCACTCATCGCTGTACTTCGCGCCCACACGCGCCAAGTCAGGCCCGGTTCGTTTGCTGCCCCATTGAAATGGGTGGTCATACACCGACTCACCGGCCACGGAGTAGTGGCCATAGCGCAAGGTCTCAGCGCGAAATGGACGGATCATTTGCGAATGGCAGTTGTAGCAACCCTCACGCGTGTAGATGTCGCGACCAGCCAACTGCAGCGGGGTGTAGGGCGCAATGCCTTTGATCGGTTCGGTGGTGGATTTTTGGAAAAACAGGGGCACGATTTCAACCATGCCGCCCACCAAAAGCACCAGCAAAATCAGCACAATCATCAAGAAATTGCTGGTTTCAATTTTCTCGTGGGACAAGCCCGATG
>CANJNX010000116.1 GCA_947475495.1 Comamonadaceae bacterium
CTTAAGGCGTTGGGTGCGCTCGCCTTTGTCTGGTACCACGCGAAAAGAGTGGAGTGCGTTCAAGACGGAGTTGCAATCCCAAACCTACGACGCTGTGATTGATTTGCAGGGCTTGAGTAAATCGGCTTTGGTATCGCGCTTGGCGCGAACGAGCAGCACCGGAAAGCGCTACGGGCTTGCCAACCAAACGGAAGGATCCAGTTTTGAAGCCCCTGCACGCTGGGTGACTGATGTTGCGTTTACCTTGGAGCCCCACGTCCATGCTGTGAATCGGGCCCGCTTGTTATGCGCTTTGGCATTGGGTTACGAGGTCGCGGGTCCAGTGCGGTTTGGGCTGGTGCCTAAGCCGGGTATGGGCATACGCAGCCCAGCGCCTAACGAGTTCGCCCCTCGAAAACCCATTGTGACCTTGGTACACGGCACGTCACGCTTAGACAAACAGTGGCCATTAGATTCTTGGATAGAGGTGGGGCAACGGCTGAACCACCAAGGTTTTAAAGTCGCTTTGGTACATGGGAACGAGCAAGAAAAAAAGACCAGCCAAGCCATTGCAAAAGCCTTGGAAGATGCAGTGGTGTGGCCGACCATGGCCTTAGATGTTTTGGTCGACACCCTCGCGCAAAGTGCAGGGGTGATCGGTGTTGACAGCGGCATCAGCCATATTGCGGTGGCGCTAGGGCTGGCACACGTCCAAATTTATAACTTTGATACGGCGTGGCGAACGGGTCCCCACGCGAGCCCACTGCATGCCAGTGTCTTTGCCGCACCGAGCCCCGATGTCGATGCCGTTTGGCAGGCTTGGGAAAAATTGGCCACTCCGGCCCTATGCCGCTGACATGCGTGTGATTCTATGATTTTGTGGATTTATTCTCTGCTGCTGCGCTGTTTGCAACCCTTGCTGTGGTTGAAACTCAAGCACCGCGCCAAAGTAGAGCCGCTGTATGGCTATCACATCGAGGAACGCTTTGGAGTCTATGCCGAACCCGCGCCCGTTGGTGGACCCTTTGTGTGGGTGCACGCAGTGTCATTGGGCGAGACCCGCGCTGTTGCTGCATTTATTTCGGAATTACGCATGGCCTTGCCTGGCATGCGTTTGCTCCTTACCCACGGTACAGCGACTGGACGCAAGCAAGGACTAAGCGTGCTTCAAGATGGCGATGTGCAGGTCTGGCAGCCCTGGGATACGCCCCAAGCCATCCACAGCTTCTTGCAACATTTTCAGCCGCGCATCGGTCTATTGGTGGAGACCGAAGTCTGGCCCAATTGGGTCGCTGGGTGTGCGCGTGCCCATGTTCCTTTGTGTCTTGTCAATGCCCGTCTCAGCGAAAAATCTCTGCGCATGGCACAACGATTGCGGTGGGTCGCAGCACCAGCCTATTCCCACTTAAGCGCTGTCTGGGCGCAAACCGAACAAGATGCAGCGCGTCTGCGCTCCCTGGGCGCGACAGTCAAGGGCGTTTTAGGCAACTTTAAGTTTGACCAAAAACCAAACCTTGCGCAATTAAACCAAGGCCGCGCGATGCGTCTGGCCTCAAACAAAGCCGTTGTGATGCTGGCCAGTTCACGCGAAGGCGAAGAACAAATGCTTTTGGATATTCTGAAAACAAAGGTGGTTCAGTGGCTGGTCGTACCCCGCCATCCCCAGCGCTTTGAAGCCGTGGTTCAGCTGTTTGAATCTGCAGGCCTGAGTGTCGCAAGACGAAGCCAAGACAGTATGGCGTTTCCTCCCGCTGACATATGGATAGGCGACAGCTTAGGGGAGATGGCTTTGTATTTTGGGCTGGCCGATGTGGCGCTCTTAGGTGGCAGTTTTGCCCCCTTGGGCGGACAAAACCTCATCGAGGCAGCAGCATGCGGTTGTCCGGTGGTTATGGGGCCTCACACCTATAACTTTGCGCAGGCCGCAGAATTAGCCATCGCCGAAGGTGCAGCGACCCAAGTTGACACCATGGCCCAAGCGCTTGAATGGGCCTTGCATCTGAGCAGCAAGCCTGAAGCGCTCGAGAGCGCTAGCAGCGCCGCAATGGCTTTTGCGCAAGCCCACCAAGGCGCAGCACTTCGTGCAAGCAATGCGGTAGCGGAGTACGTGCGCGAGCGTGGGCTATTTCACCAATAGCGTGTTGACCTGTTCAAGGTCTTCCACCTTGAGTGAGCCCGCGGCCTGGCGCAGCTTGAGACCACCGACCAACACGTCGTAACGCGCTTTGGCTAGTTTGGCTTTGGTATCAAACAACTGGCTTTGTGAGTTCAATACATCAATATTGATGCGAACCCCCACTTGGTAGCCCAGCTTGTTGGCGTCTAATGCACTTTGGCTAGAAACTTCAGCAGCCTCTAACGCTTTGACTTGGCCTAGGCCAGACTGCACACCGTAAAAAGCGGCGCGTGTGGCTTGGGCAATGGTACGTTGGCTGCCTTCTAAATCGGTACGGGCTTTAGCCTCAAGAGCGACTGTTTCACGGATGCGGTTTTGGGTGGATAAGCCGGCAAAAATCGGAAGATTCAGCGCTAAGCCAAGGCTTGTAATGTTACTGCCGCTGTTTGCTGTGCTCGTTGCGGAGCCGTTGTTATCAGTGGCGATATATTTCCCAACCAGGTCAAGCGTGGGTAAGTGACCTGCTTGCGCTTTTTTTGTTTCAAGTTGTGCGACTTCTAATGCCACTTGAAGTTGGAGCAGACCTTGGTTTTCTAACTGCGACTGAGAAACCCAGACATTGACATCATCTGGCGATATGGCATTTAAAACGACTGGCGCAGTGACTGATTTTGGGTTTACTTCGGTGCTGCCAACCAATTGCGTCAAAGCTAAGTTTTTGACACGTAAGTCATTGTCGGCTGCAATTTCTTGGGCCAGTACCAAGTCATAACGCGCTTGGGCTTCACGGGTGTCTGTGATGGTTGCCGTACCTACTTCAAAGTTCCGTTTCGCTGAAGCCAGTTGCTCTTGTACAGCGGTTTTCTGCGCTTTGACAAATTGCAAGCTGTCACTTGAAGCCAGCACGTCAAAATAAGCTTGGCTTAGACGCACGATCAAATCTTGCTCGGCTGCCTTGAGTGCGGAACGCGCTGCTTCACCGCCTTTGATACCTTGAGCGTAAGTAGCCCAGTCCGCAGGTCTAAACAGAGGCTGTGATGCACTAAGGGTTGCAGATTGCGTGCCGTAGACGCGGTCAATAGCGGCGGCAGCACTTTCATAATTGGTTCGCGATGAACTCAGATCCATGCTTGCCTTAGGCAACAAAAGCGCTTTGGCTTGGTCTGCTTTCGCCAATGTTGCATCAAATTGCGCCTTGGCAGATTGGTAGGTCGCGTCATAGCCACGCGCTGACTGGTACAAATCGAGCAAGCTTTGCGCTTGTGCCGCTGCGCCCCATCCAAGTGCCAAAACCAGGGGCAAGTAGCGAAGGCGGGGTGATGAAAAGGATCGGGTCATGGAATTTTCTCGAAGGGCGGGTCGGTTAAAAAACAAATTGCGAGGTTTCAGCAAAATTTTCCAAGCGAGGCGCATTGGCATCCCACAACTTGACGCTGTGAAAGTCGGTGTCGCCTACACGGGTAAACAAGGTGGCACTCATGATGGGCTCGTCGCCGACGATGGCGATCAGTCGACCACCGGTACGCAGTTGCTCTAGAAGTTGGTGCGGTACTTGTGCCACCGAGCCGCTGAGCATGATGGCGTCAAACGGACCTTCTGCCAGAAGGTCTTGAGAAGCATCTGCGACCCGAACCTGTGCATTGTTGAGCCCTGCTTTTTGCAAGTTGGCATAGGCCAAATCTGCCAATTCGGGGTGGATATCCAAAGTCAAAACGCTTTGGGCTTGGTGTGCAAGCAAAGCGGCCATGTAACCCGAACCGGCACCAATCTCCAGAACACGTTCGTGCTTTTGAACATGCAGGTCTTGCAACAACCGGGCTTCCAAGCGGGGAGCGAGCATGCATTGCCCGTGGCCGATGGGGATCTCAAGATCAGCGAAAGCCAATGCCTGGTGTGCTGCTGGAACAAAATCTTCACGCGCTACAACAGTGAGCAATTCAAGAATGTGGGTATCTAGAACGTTCCAAGGCCGAATTTGTTGTTCGATCATGTTGAAGCGGGCTTGGGGGGTGTTGCTGATTTTCATGGCAGGTGGGCAGTAGGGTTAGGCAAATAGGTCAATCAAAATCTTGCTTGATTTTACTGGGGGTGGGACGAATCTAGGAGATGTGTGGGCTTTTCTAAGCCCATCAAGCGGCGTATCCATTGCGCTAGATCATCCATATAGCAATAAACCACGGGAACGACGACAAGCGTGAGGAGCGAAGAGGTAATTACGCCCCCAATCACCGCTTGGCCCATTGGGGCACGCATTTCGGAACCTTCGGTCAACGCAAAAGCCAGCGGCACCATACCAAAAATCATCGCCAGTGTGGTCATCAAGATGGGGCGCAGTCGAACCTTCGCGGCCATCAGCAAAGCGGCATTGCGGTCCATGCCGGGTACGCGTCGGCCTTGGGCGTCCGTGGATTCTTCGCGAGCGCGAATTGCAAAGTCCACCAACAAAATCGCATTCTTCGTCACCAAGCCCATGAGCATCACCACGCCGATGACAGAAAACATAGACAAAGTCGAGTTAAACATCATTAAGGCCAGCACCACGCCAATGAGCGTTAAGGGCAGGGCGGTCATGAGCGCGATAGGCTGCAAAAAGCTCTTGAACTGGCTTGCCAAAATCATATAAATAAAAACAATGGCCAAGACCAGCGCTGAGATGGCGTAGCCAAATGCTTCGGCCATGTCTTTGGTTGAGC
>CANJNX010000117.1 GCA_947475495.1 Comamonadaceae bacterium
AAACCAAACAAACAGCCCACCTACCGCACTCGAAAGAATGGCGGTTAAATTTTTTCGTGAGCGAAACCCTTGAGCCAAGGTGGCTCCCATAAAAATCAAAACAGACAAATACAGTGCGCTGAAAGTCATCACGATCGCGCTCAAAATTAAAAACGGAATGGCAGGGTCGGGATAACTCGGATCTATGAACTGAACAAAAAATGACAGCAAAAATAAAATCGCTTTGGGGTTTAAGACACTGATAAGCAATGCCCGCTTAAAAGGATGGCGAAGGTGAGCCGGGACGATAGAATCCATTTCCTCAGGGGTATCGGTTAACCGCCATTTTCGGATTGCGGCCCATACCAAGTTCAGGCCCACCCAGGTTAAATAGGCCGCGCCTGCGTATTTCACAAAAATAAATAGAGCGGGATAGGTGTGCAATAAACCTGCAGCACCCAAGGCAGTCAAGGCCAACAAGACCACGTCGCCTAAAAACACGCCGAACGCGCCTTGGTAACCTGCTTTTACGCCGCGCGCGGTGGCCACCGACAAAATGAACAAGGAGTTGGGGCCTGGCAACAAAATAATGCCGAAAGCGCCAATCACATAGGTCCAAATATCGGTAACGCCATAAAAACTCATGCGCGCGACTCCATCTCCCGAATAAATCGGTCAAACAAATAACCAATGTCATGGGGACCTGGAGATGCTTCAGGATGCCCTTGGAAACAAAACGCGGGTTTGTCGGTTCGCTCTAAGCCTTGCAGCGTGTTATCAAACAAGCTGATGTGGGTAGCGCGTAAATTCGCAGGCAAGGTTTTTTCGTCCACTGCAAACCCGTGGTTTTGGCTGGTGATGCTAACGCGACCGCTGTCGAGGTCTTTGACCGGGTGGTTTGCACCGTGGTGGCCAAATTTCATCTTGAATGTTTTAGCGCCTGAAGCCAAGGCCATGATTTGGTGACCCAGGCAAATTCCAAACGTAGGAATGCCCGACTCAATCAAAGTTTGCGCCGCTGCAATAGCGTAATCACATGGCTCGGGGTCGCCTGGGCCATTACTTAAAAAGATGCCATGGGGTTGGAGTTTTTGAACCTCTAGCGCAGGTGTCTGTGCTGGAACCACAGTGACTTTGCAACCCCGCTGCGCCAGCATCCGCAGAATGTTTTTCTTCACACCAAAATCGTAGGCAATGACATGAAAATGAGACGCTGTTTGTTGCCCGTAGCCTTCGCCCAAGACCCACTCCGACTCCGTCCATGCGTAAGCGGCATTCACCGAAACTACTTTGGCCAAGTCCAGGCCACCCATCGAAGGTGCCGCTTTGGCAGCCGCAATGGCTTTTTCAATGGCGGCGCTGGTCACCGTTTCGCCGGCTTTGAGGGCCAAGATGCAGCCATTTTGTGCGCCATGGACGCGAAGATGGCGCGTCAATTGCCGCGTATCGATGTTGGCAATTGCTACGGTTGCATTGCTCACCAAATACGCAGACAGTGTTTGGGTACTGCGAAAATTGGACGCCACCAAGGGGAGGTCTTTGATAATCAAACCCGCTGCATGAACGCGGTCTGACTCGATATCTTCCCCGTTGGTTCCATAGTTACCAATGTGGGGATAGGTCAGCGTCACGATTTGCTGACAATAGCTGGGATCGGTCAGGATCTCTTGGTAGCCGGTCATCGAGGTGTTAAACACCACTTCACCGACGGTAGAGCCAGCCATTCCAATGGAATTTCCGACGTAGACCGTGCCGTCTGCAAGTGCCAAGATGGCGGGTGGGGTGGTTCCCTGAAGAGACAAAAGCACTGGGTTCTCCGAGTGGGTTACGGGTACGCCCAAGCGCGCTCAAGAGGGGATCCTGGCTGCTGTTATTCGAAGGGGATGTGGCTTATGAAGCGCTTGGGCGGGCTGTTTTTTTGAAAGCTGCCCATTGTAACCCAGCCCCTTTATCCGGGATTTCAGGCGGGTCGGCCCCATGTGCTGGCATGCAAGCAAATAGCAGCAGCTGCAGCCACATTCAAAGACTCCTCACCGCCAGGCTGCCCAATCCGAATGTGGAGCGTTGCGCGGTCTTGCAATTCCTGGCAAACCCCCTGCCCTTCGTGGCCCATCGCCCAAGCGCAGGGAAAAGGCAATGCCAAATCTTGAATCCATTGGCCTTGGTGAGAGCTGGTGACAAGCAGTGGGATTTGGAGCGCTTCAAGCGCCATAACCTCCACTCCTTCATACAGATGCAGTCCAAAATGGGCCCCCATACCAGCGCGCAACACTTTGGGCGACCACAACGCGGCCGTGCCACGCAAAGCCACAACCTGCTGAAAACCAAACGCGGCCGCACTGCGCAACATAGACCCGACGTTGCCCGCATCTTGCACGCGGTCCAAAATGACAGTTGCCACCCCCGCTTGCATGGGCGCATCCACTGGCAACTCCATCACAAAGCCCATATGAGATGGCGACTCGAGTCCACTCATTTCTTCAAACAAGGCATCTGACACGATGGCTATTTTTGTAGCCGAGGCTAACAAACCCTTTTGCGCTTTATCTACAAAAGACTCGCAAACAACGGCAATGGCAGGCGTGAGCCCCCGCAAAAGCGCAGCGCGACACAAATGGTCGCCTTCGATCCAAAAACGTCCGGATTTACGGTAGGCCGTGTTGTCCTGGGCTAATTTGCGTAACTCTTTGAACAAAGTGTTGTCGCGCGAACGAATGATGGTTGGGGCCTCCATTACAAAACCTCCCGCACCGGTCGAAACGTTTTTCGATGCTGGGGGCAAGCCCCATGTTGGCGCAAAGCCGCCAAGTGCTCGGCGGTTCCGTAGCCTTTGTGCTGATCAAAACCATATTGAGGGAACTCCACGTGGTACTGCTTGCACCAGCGGTCGCGCGTCACTTTGGCAAGAATGGATGCCGCAGAAATACAGGGCACTTTTTCATCCCCTTTGACTATGGCTTCTGATCGAATCTCCAAAACGGGAAGCCGGTTTCCGTCAACCAAAACCAGTTTGGGCGGCAGGCGCAGGCCGAGCACTGCGCGTCGCATGGCCAAGAGCGTGGCTTGAAGAATATTGAGCTTGTCAATTTCTTCTACGCTGGCTTGCGCAATGGAGCAACACAGCGCCTTGGCGCGGATTTCATCAAAAAGCGCCTCGCGCCGTTTGGCGCTGAGTTTTTTAGAGTCGGCTAAACCATGGATCGGTTGCCGGTCATCCAAAATCACCGCAGCAGCGACGACCGGCCCCGCCAAAGGACCCCTGCCCGCCTCGTCCACGCCAGCAACCAAGCCCGAGTTATCCCAGACCAAAGAAATCTGTAAGCCATCCGCCTTCTTAACCATGCAAGACTTTCTCAATCGCTGCAAGCGCCAATTTCGGCGTGTCCCGGCAAAGCAAGTGGTGTAAATCCAAAAACTGATTTTCTAAAGTTCGCAGTTTTTGGGTCGCGTGGTGCTTGGCATCAAGCCATTCCAATACCGAGTCTGCAAGCGCTTGCGGCGTTGCCGCCTCTTGTAAAAATTCAGGAACCACAAACGCTTGGCACAAAATATTGGGCAGGCCCACCCACGGCTGAAGTCGTTTACGCTTCATCAGTTGCCACGACAAGGCGCCCATTCGGTAAGCTATCACCATGGGCCGTTTAAACAAAGCAGCTTCCAAGGTGGCGGTGCCACTGGCAATCAAAGTGACATCACATGCGGCCAAAGCCGCATGTGATTGGCCTGAAATGACTTTCACTTTGGCATGGAGTCCCCTCTTGAATACAGCGGCCTCCAGCGTGGCTTGTAGCCCAGGGGCTGCGGGCAAGACAAACTGAAGATGCGGTTTGCGTGACAACATATGCACTGCTGCCTCCAAAAAACAACTCACCAAGTGCTTTACCTCCGAGTTCCTGCTACCCGGCAAGAGAGCCACCAGATCATCGAACGCGCTAAAACCCAAGGCTTGTCGGGCTTTAGCACGATCGGGTTGCATGGGGATCACCTGAGCAAGCGGGTGGCCCACATAGGTGGAATCGATTCCGTGGCGGGCCAAAAGTTCCGGCTCAAAAGGAAAAATGCACAGCACATGGTCGGCGCTGCGGCGGAGTTTTTCTATGCGGTGTGCACGCCATGCCCACACCGAGGGGCAGACAAAGTGAATGGTTTTTATGCCATTACTTTTAAGATTTTCTTCGAGCTGCAAATTGAAGTCTGGTGCATCCACTCCAATAAAAAGGGAGGGCTTTTTTTCTAACAGACGCGCTCGCAGCTGCCGACGAATACCCACGATTTCACGGTAACGCAGCAACACATCCCAACCGAAACCGTGAACAGACAACACATGGTGAGGCCACCAAGCTTGCATCCCATGGGACACCATCCGTGGCCCGCCGATGCCAACAACCGAGGCCTCAGGCCAGCGTTGGCGGATCGCATCGAGCAACAAGCCCGCCAACACATCACCCGAAGCCTCTCCCGCCACCATGCCAACTGTCAAGGCAGTCGCTGGTGTGTTCATGCTTGCAATGCTCAACGGACGATGCCGCGTTGCGGCGAAACAGCTGCTAAAAAATCCAACATCATGGTGGTATCGGGCTGGCACTGCGGTTCTGATTGGGGCAAAAGTGCAATCTGCGCTTGGGCTTGCTCCAATGTCAGTTCTTGCCGGTACAAGGCTTTGTGCATGGCTTTCACGCCCGCCACCCGTTCGGGCGAAAAACCACGCCTGCGCAGTCCTTCAAAGTTCATGGACCGCGCACTTGCGGGTTGGCCTTGGCACATCACA
>CANJNX010000118.1 GCA_947475495.1 Comamonadaceae bacterium
GCCAATTGACAGCGTGGGGCAAATGGTCTTCGCCAAATTCATCTTCGCTGCGTGCATCAATGATGGTGTCAAAAGTGTGCAGCCGCTCCAACACGGCACTTGCGGATAAAACGGTCAGACTCATACCATCAATTTCTTCAAGGTCGGCCAAACATTATTGAGCATGGTGGGGTGGGCCGCTTCGGTGGGGTGGATGCGATCTGCTTGAAACAGCAGGGTGGTATCAGGAATGTCAGCCACCCCTTTGAGAAAAAATGGAACCAAGGCCACCTGGTTGGATTTGGCGACATCGCGGTACATTTTTTCCATTTGTTTCGCGTAATCTGGGCCATAGTTGGGCGGCATCTGCATCCCAAGCAATAAAACTTTCGCACCTTTATCTAAGCCAGCGCGCACCATGGCGTTCAAGTTGTCTTGGCTTGTTTGGAGCGGCAGTCCTCGCAGCGCATCATTGCCCCCGAGTTCAATAACCAGAACCCGCGGTTTGTGCGCTTCTAACAGCGCAGGTAAACGCGAGCGGCCGCCCAAGGTGGTGTCACCGCTGATACTTGCGTTAACCACGCCAAAGCTAACGCCATTTTGTTTTAAGCGTTGCTCTAACAACGCCACCCAGCCTGTTCCGCGTTTGAGTCCATACTCGGCACTGAGTGAGTCTCCAAGCACTAAAATTTTCCGTGTTTCTTTTTCAGCCTGCGCTTCAAAAACCACGCCTAAAGAGAGGCTTAGGGCGACTGCGTTAAAGTGTCTTCGATTCAAAGAAAGCCCCATGTCAGATTCAATTATTTCGGTTAAAAATGTATACAAAGTGGTTACAGATTCCACTGGAACGTTGGAAATACTGCACAACATCGATTTTGCGCTAAAAGCGCGAGAAACAGTGGCCATTGTCGGTGCATCGGGTTCTGGAAAAAGTACCCTGTTGTCCATCATTGCGGGATTGGATACGCCGTCGAAAGGCGCTGTGCTATTGGCCGGTGTGGATCTGTTTACCTTGAACGAAGATGAGCGGGCTGCTTTGCGGGCCCAAAAGTTGGGTTTCGTGTTCCAAAGTTTCCAATTGCTTGCCAATCTCACGGCCCTTGAGAATGTGATGCTCCCTCTTGAATTAGATGGCCGCAAAGATGCTCGAAAGTTGGCTGCTGAGATGTTGGGGCGGGTAGGTTTGTCGCAGCGCTTGAATGCCTACCCCAAGGTCTTGAGCGGCGGTGAGCAACAGCGCGTCGCTTTGGCCCGTGCATTTGTTGTCAAACCCGCCGTCTTGCTCGCCGACGAGCCCACCGGAAGTTTGGATTTTGCAACCGGTGAAACCATCATGGCTTTGATGTTTGAGCTCAACCGCGAACTCGGAACCACCTTGGTGTTGGTGACCCACGATCCTTCCATTGCTGCCCGTTGCGATCGACGAATCACCTTGGAAGCTGGGCGCATTCTTTGAACCTAAAACGGGGCTTGGCGCTGCCACGATAATGGGGCCATGTCCTCTCCTAAAGTTTTATTCGGTTTTCATGCCGTGGGTGTGCGTTTAAAAACGGCACCTCAGTCGATTGTTGAAATTTATTTTGAGCCGACGCGGCGCGATGCGCGGATGCGCCAGTTCATTGATAAGGTCAACGAAGCCGGGGTGCGTTTGATTGAAGCCGATGGCATGCGCCTTTCCAAATTGTGTGGTGGCCACGGGCACCAAGGGGTTGCAGCACGTGTGCACTCGATTGAACAAGTGCATTCTTTGGATGAACTTTTAGAGAAGCTAGAGTCCTCGCAGCTGGCTTTGCCCAAAGACCAACGCGTGAATCCTTTGATCTTGGTGCTCGATGGTGTGACCGATCCCCATAACTTAGGCGCTTGTTTGCGTGTGGCCGATGGCGCAGGGGTGCATGCAGTCATTGCGCCCAAAGACCACGCAGCTGGCATCAATGCGACCGTTGCCAAGGTGGCCAGTGGTGCGGCGGAGACGGTTCCCTATTTCATGGTGACCAATCTGGCCCGGACCTTGGGGGAGCTCAAAGAGCGCAATATTTGGATTATTGGAACGAGCGACGCCGCTACGCAAACCCTGTACCAAGCCGATCTCACCGGGCCTGTGGCTTTGGTGCTGGGCGCTGAAGGCGCTGGAATGCGCCAACTCACAAGTAAAACCTGCGATCAGTTGGTGAGTATCCCCATGCGGGGTGCGGTGGAAAGCCTGAATGTGTCTGTCGCCAGCGGCGTGTGTCTTTATGAAGCAATGCGCCAGCGCACGCACCACACTGCGTAATTTAAAGAAGGAATCCTTATGTTCACTCAAAAATATACCCCTCTTGCAGCTGTGGTGTTGACCGCTGTGGTCGTGTTATCGGCTTGTACGCAAGAACAGCAAAACAAATTCAGCCGTGATATTCAAAACTGGACAGGCACCAATGGGGTTCTTGAAATTTACGCTGGCGACAAAGTGGCGCGGCGCTTTTTAAAAATCGACAAACTCAGTACGGCCATGGGGACCGATGACAACAAGCCCAGGCCGTATCGCTTTGGCTATGGAGTGTTGGATGAAAACCTGAATATGCAGGTCGATGCGAACGAGAAAAAAGTCTATTTTGAAATCAGCGACTACTCAACAAACTATATTTTCTTTGAGAGTCCGCGCTAAAAATACCAAAGTGTCTTTGGGTTAAAACCAACCTAACACGCCCCCGATAGCGCCCACAGCAAGAAGCCATAAGAGGTGAATGCGGGTTTGCCAAACCACCACCGTACTCACCAGGGTGAGCATCCAAAGCCATTGGTTTTCCAGAAAAGGGCCATGCCCAGCCGTTAAAACCCAGCCAGTGGCTATGAGGAGAGCCACCACAATAGGGGCCATGGCCATCTTGAACGCGCGCACATCGCGTCGTTCTTTGTTGTGGTGCCCCCAGCGGGCCGCAAAGAAAGTAAGCGTGGTACTGGGCAAGAGAATCCCCAGCATGGTTGCCAACATCCCAGCAAACGCCAGTCCCCAAGCCGTGGCCCCACCCGCTATACCGCCACCCGCATTCATACCGATGTTCCATCCTAAAACGGCTACAAACAACACATTGGGACCGGGGGCCGCTTGTGCCAAAGCAATCGATCCTGTGAATTGGTTGTCACTCAACCAGGATTTTTCACCCACCAAAAAGCGATGCATCTCTGGAACCGTCGTGATCGCGCCGCCCACTGACAGCAATGACAAAGATACAAAATGCAAAAAAAGCGTGAGCCAGTCACTCCAAGCAAAAGCGTGCATTACAAAGTGCCACTTTCAAGGGAATCACTTTTGGACAAAGTTCGGTAAGCCCATACAACCGCAGGGATACCGAGACCCATCAAAACCCATGCCAAAGGAATGCGCAGCCAAGCGATGGCCACCAAGGTCAACAGCGCCAACACGAAGCAGGCCCAGCGACCCATGGGGTTGGACTTCAATGCAGAAATCAGTTTGAGCCCTGTTCCTGCAATCAAACCCGCTGACACCGCACCCATGCCCTTGAGCGCACCTTGTACTGCCGGTTCGTGAGAGACACCTGATAAGGCGACAGCCAAGGCCAGCACGACCACCAAAGGCAGCGCCAGCATTCCGGTCAGCGCTGCCAAAGCGCCGCGCCAGCCAAAAAAACGGTCACCAATCATCAAGGCGATATTGACCACATTGGGCCCCGGCATGATTTGCGCGACAGCCCAATCTTCGACAAACTCCTGCGTGCTCAGCCACTGTTTGTTTTCAACCACCTCGCGTTGAACAATGGCGAGAACACCACCAAAGCCTTGCATCGCAAGCCAAGAAAAAGCCACGAAGAGTTCGGTGACAGAAGCGGGTCGAGGTCTTTGAGAAAGCGGGGGAAGTACGTGATGCGCTCGGGACATTCGGCCTTAGAAAATGAGATGCTTTTAGGCTTTGCTGCAAACGAGGGTGCGCCGTGCAGGCTCTACCAACGCTTGTTCTTTGGCGTAATCGGTGGTTAAAACGCGCATCAGTAAAAACCCGCTGCGCGATGGGCTAACCACCACTTCGGCGCCAGATGGAATGTTCTTTTGATAGGACTCTCCCGTATCCGATACCAGCCAAAGATCGACGGGCTTGCCTTGCGCTTGGCGGTCATTGCGTACAAAAAAGTTATCGCTGTTGGCGCTGTACAGGGCAATGGACCAGTAGTTTTGGAGCTGGGGATTCGCTGTGATTCGCACTGGCCCGTCGGAGAGATCATAGGCACATACCGAGTACAGCAAATCAGGACTGGGCATCACCACTGAGCGGGAACGGGCAGTCACCGGTTCAGGAAAGGCCGCTTGGTTTTGCATATTCATCTTTTGCGCCATCGGCCCGTGCATCAGCACCTGCATGATCAGGCGCGGCGCAGCCCATACTGCGAGCAAATGCACCAAGACGGCGGTGACCAGCAAGGTCAAAATACGGTAAAACCAAAGGCGCTGGGGGGTGGTGAAGTTCTTCATGCGCAGTCCCCGATGCGTTGAATGGACGGGGCCTGCAAGGCCTGAGGCGCGGCTTGGAGCGTGGGCTCTGGGTTGTACAAACGCAGTGTTAAGAGCATGCCACGGCGTCCGGGCGTTGGCAGCCAATAGCTATTTGCCTGCGCAACGGGTCCGGTGGTGAATGAAAAGTCACCCGCCGCGTTCAGTAACGCTGTGCTGCCGTTGAGGCTGTAGTTTCCGTTGGGCGCGTCAAACAAAAACATGTCATCGGCATAGGCCGTGATACTCCACCAACGCGCAGCCGGTGGTGTGCCGCTGA
>CANJNX010000119.1 GCA_947475495.1 Comamonadaceae bacterium
CTCCTACAATGGACCGCATGGCACAAGCTTTTGATATATGTATACGCGGAGCGGGGATTGTGGGTCGCAGTTTGGCACTGCAACTCGCTTCTAAGCGCTTGCGTGTAGCACTGGTTGAAACGAAATCCGAGGTAACACGGGCCAATACGACGATTGAGCCAATCGCAGACAGCCACAGTGATGTTCGGGCTTATGCACTGAACCAGTCCTCGCGCGAACTTTTAGAGGGTTTGCGCTGCTGGCCGGACGATACGCATGCAACACCCGTGTTGCAAATGGCAATTTTTGGTGATGGTAAAGGCTCTACCCACTTTGATGCGACTGATCCATCTACATCCGCCCTGAATTGGATTGTTGACGTTCCGATACTAGAGAAAAATTTGCGCGAAGCAGTGGGATTTCAAAGTCGCATTGAAGTCGTGCAATCACCCCAGCCTGCGACACTGACGGTGGTATGTGAAGGCAAAGCCAGCCGAACACGCGAAGAATTTGGGGTCGAATACACCACAACGCACTACCCCCAATGGGCGCTGGCCGCTCGCGTCCATTGCAACAAACCGCATGCACAAGCTGCGCGTCAATGGTTTACCCAACACGAAGGGCTTGGTGAAATTCTGGCCCTGCTCCCCATGGGAGGAGCCGCAGGAAACACCTGCGCTTTGGTGTGGTCTGTCAGTCCTGAACGTGCCAGGACTTTACAAGCGCTCGCGCCTGCAGAATTTTTGCAGGAGTTGGGGCTTGCAAGTCACGGCTTCTTGGGTGAGATGCAGTTAACAAGCGAACGCAATGTGTGGCCGCTGATGCACGCATGCGCTGACCACTGGTGCGGTACGGGAGTTCAAGGCAGTTGGGTTCTGGCCGGTGATGCTGCCCACGCGGTTCACCCTCTGGCTGGACAAGGTTTGAATTTGGGCTTGGGTGACGTCGCAGACCTTGCCAGTCGCATTGACAATCGGCCTTTTTGGCGCAGTGTGAATGATATGCGGCTCCTTCGCCCCTATGAGCGGGCACGCAAGGCAGAATTTACGCTGATTGGATCAACAGGAGACGCGATTCAACAGATTTTTTATCCGAGCCATCCTGCGATGCAGGCCCTGCGCAATTGGGGCCTGCAAGCCTTCGAGAACAGCGGTCCGCTGAAATCATGGATTGCCAAACGCGCCATGGGGCATCGCCATTGAATCCATTGTCCTGAATTCTCTTCTTCAAACATTACCTATGCCAAGTCTGAACAAAGTCTTATTTACTGCGCTTATTACCACGCTGTGTTATTGCTCGTTTGCGCAAGAGTCCGCAATACGTAAAAACATTGCCGAGCGTATTCCTCAGCTCAAAGCCATTGATGAAGTCAATAAAACACCGATTCCTGGAATTTTTGAAATTCGTGTCAATGGAACTGAGATTTATTACACCGACGCCCAAGCCAATTATTTGATAGAGGGCAATCTGATCGACACACGGCAGCGCCGCAACCTCACCGAAGCACGTATTGAAAAACTAAGCACCGTGAAGTTTGAAACGCTTCCCTTGAAGGATGCGTTTACGATCGTGCGCGGTAATGGCCAACGCAAATTGGTTGTTTTTGAGGATCCCAATTGTGGTTACTGCAAACGATTTGAAAAAGACCTGCAAAAAGTAGACAACGTCACGGTCTATCTGTTTTTGTATCCCATTTTGGGGCCTGACTCTATGGAAAAGTCCAAAGCGCTGTGGTGCGCAAAGGACCGCGGGGCGGCTTGGCAAGACTGGATGCTGCGCGATCAAATAGCGCCCAGCGCATCGGCGATGTGTGATGTCACCGCGCTCAACCGAAATGTGGATCTGGGACGAAAGTACAAAATCACCGGGACACCCACTTTGGTGTTTGTCGACGGCTCACGGGTACCCGGTGCCATTGATAGTAAAAAAATAGAACAACTACTCTCCGAAGTTGGCAAAGGAGGTTGACCATGGCGGTCGTTCATTACTGCATTGAAGCAGCAGACCTGCACGCCCACCTTTGGCGCGTGAAAATGACGATTGCTGTTCCAGCACCCACACAAATCCTTTCCTTACCTGTATGGATACCGGGAAGTTATATGGTGCGCGAATTTTCTAAGCATTTGCAAAGGCTCGAATGCAGGCAAAGCCAGCGCAAACTCCAGATCCAACAACGGGACAAGGCGAGTTGGGCAGTGGCGTGTGAAGGCCAAGACGCTCTGGAAGTGAGCTACGAGGTCTATGCCTTAGACAACTCCGTGCGAAGCGCTTGGCTTGACAGTTCACGCGGATTTTTCAACCCAACCAGTCTGTGCCTGATGGCGCAAGGCCTGACGCATGAACCGCACACCTTGGAAATACGCAAGCAACCCACTACCCAACAATGGCGTGTTGCCACCGGTTTACCGTCGGTTAAAACCGACAAGCAAGGCTTTGGGCTCTATAGCGCCACTGACTACGATGCGCTAGCCGATTGTCCTGTTGAAATGGGCGAATTTTGGAGTGGTGAATTTTTAGCCTGTGGGGTCAAGCACCGTTTGGTGGTCGAAGGCGCACTGCCCTCTTTTGACAGCGCGCGATTACTCAAAGATACGCAAAAGATATGCGAAACGCAACTGCAGTTTTGGCACCAAGAGGGGCTCTCTTCTACCAAATCCTTGGTCTCTAAAGCGCCATTTGCTAGTTATGTTTTTTTACTCAACGCGGTCGATGACAGCTACGGCGGCCTAGAACACCGAAACTCTTCGGCATTGATCGCTTCCCGAAAAGACCTTCCAAGGCGAGGCGATACCAAAACCAGCGAGGGTTACACCACGCTTTTGGGCTTGATCAGCCACGAATACTTTCACACCTGGAACGTGAAACGCTTACGCCCAGTTGAATTTACACGGTACGACTACACACAAGAAAACTACACCCATTTACTTTGGTTTTTTGAAGGCTTTACCAGCTATTACGATGATCTATTGCTTCGGCGCTCGGGCTTGATTGACGACGCTGGCTACTTCAAACTGCTGACCAAAACGATGAACCAAGTTTTTCAGACACCGGGGCGGTTGGTGCAGTCGGTGGCTCAAGCCAGTATGGATGCTTGGGTGAAGTATTACCGCCAAGACGAAAACACGCCCAATGCGACAGTCAGTTACTACACCAAGGGTGCGTTGATCGCAGCTTGCTTGGATCTCAGCCTACGGCACAACACGCCAGTGACACTGGACCACATCATGCGAGGGCTGTGGGTGCGGTGCAAAGCCGGGCCCATGACAGAAGAGGACCTTTTGGCAGTTTTGCAAGAAAAAACAGGCAGGTCTTGGGCTAAAGAAATAAAGTCATGGGTTCACACGACCAAAGACTTGCCCATCAAAGCATTGCTGATGCATCAACAACTCCAAGTCCTAGAGGAACCGGCACAAATGGCACAACGCCTGGGCATGCGAGCGGTCGACTCCAACGGCGCAGTGCATATCAAAGTGGTTCTGCGTGGTGGCGCAGCAGAAGCGGCTGGGTTTTGCGTAGGCGATGAATGGTTAGGTGTTGAAGTAGGCGATCGTGCGCAGGAGAGCGCATGGCGCATCACCAAAATCGAAGACCTTCAGTCTCTTTGGGCCGACCAGCGGAAAATGACTGCCATCGTCTCACGCGACAAACGGTTGTTACGCTTGGCGCTGACGGTACCACCCACTACAAACACCTTGCGCATCCACAGTGCCAACCGCAAAACAAACCCTAGCCAAGCCCCTTGGCTGTAGTTCCTTTGCACTTTCAAACCCACCTACCTCCTATGAACTACGAACTCATCACCACGCGCATTGAAGGCGACAAAGTTGCCGTTATCACCCTCAATCGTCCCAAACAATTAAACGCCTTGAATGACGCTTTGATGGATGAACTCGGTGATGCCTTGAAACATTTCGATGCCAACGCCAATATTGGCTGCATGGTCATCACTGGCAGCGAAAAAGCCTTTGCAGCAGGTGCGGATATTGGTGCGATGGCAAATTACAGTTTTGTCGACGTCTACAAATCTGACTACATCTCTCGTAACTGGGAAACGATTCGTAGCGTTCGAAAACCGGTGATTGCTGCGGTCAGTGGCTTTGCGTTGGGTGGGGGTTGCGAACTGGCCATGATGTGCGATTTCATCATCGCAGCCGATAACGCCCGGTTTGGCCAACCCGAGATCAAAATTGGCGTCATCCCAGGAGCCGGCGGTACCCAACGCCTTCCACGTGCTATCAGTAAATCCAAAGCCATGGACATGGCGCTGACAGGTCGGATGATGGATGCCGCTGAAGCCGAGCGCGCTGGCCTGGTGAGCCGCGTGGTCCCATTGGCCAATCTCATGGAAGAAACACTGGCAGCCGCACTCATGATTGCAAGCTATTCACAATTGGCAACCATGGCGGCCAAAGAAAGTGTAAACCGAGCCTTTGAAAGCAGTTTGTCGGATGGGGTGATGTTCGAGCGCCGTCTCTTTCATGCTTTGTTTGCAACCACAGACCAAAAAGAAGGCATGGATGCGTTTGTCAATAAACGACCGGCCCGCTTCTCCAACCTGTGACAGAACCCAGCCCAGCGCAAGGCTTGAAAGATTTTTTTAGCTATAATTTCATCCTCTGGTGATATAGCTCAGTTGGTTAGAGCGCAGCATTCATAATGC
>CANJNX010000120.1 GCA_947475495.1 Comamonadaceae bacterium
CAATGCGGCCAGTGAAAAAGCGAGCCATGCCATGGGCTTGGATGCGGGTGAATTTTTACCCTTTGCTGCTTCCTGGCCCCGTGTGCGAGAAGGCTACTTGCATTGGTTGACGAAACACGAAGCCCAAGGGAGAGTCTTCAAAAGTGCAGAAAACGAATGCCGCCAAAGTGTTTCGGATTGGCTGCTGGAAGGCCGCATTGATCGGATCGACACCTTGTCGGACGGGACGCTGATGGTGCTGGATTACAAAACCGAGCCCGAAGCCAAAACCAAAAAACGGGTGAGCAACCCGCTTGAAGACACCCAAATGGCGTTTTACGCCGCGCTCTTACCCCAAGACACCGTCGCGGGTGCCTATGTGAATATCAGCGAAAAAGAGACCAAAGACGCCGAGCAAAAAGAAGTGGTGCAAGCCCGTGATGCCTTGATTGAAGGTTTGGTCAGTGACATGCAGCGTATTGGCGCAGGTGCGCCTATGCCGGCCTTGGGAGAAGCATCGGCCTGCGAATTTTGTAACGCACGGGGCCTGTGTCGTAAAGATTTTTGGGCGCCGGTATGAGCAATATAGACACGCCTATTGCCTATGCCCAAGAGGGAAAACTGGTTTCTAAAGCGCAGTTTTACCAAGTGGCTTGTGACCCCCAACGCAGCGTGGTGGTTGAAGCCTGTGCTGGCGCTGGAAAAACATGGATGTTGGTTTCGCGGATCGTGCGGGCACTGCTTGACGGCGCCCAAGCCCATGAAATTTTGGCGATTACTTTCACCAAAAAAGCAGCTGGTGAAATGCGCAAGCGTTTGTTTGACTGGCTTTTGGAGTTCAGCCACAGTGATGATGCCCAACTGCGCCACGCCTTGCTTGAACGCGGTTTCTTGCACGAGCCCACTGCCATAGAGCTAGATGCCTTGCGCGGGCTACACCAAAAATTGTTGAACGCTGGGCGTGGCGTTCAGGTGCGAACTTTCCATGGTTGGTTTGCCGCCTTGGTTCGCAACGCGCCTATGGCTGCGTTGATTGAAGCGGGTTTACCCACGCGCTATGAGCTGTTAGAAAACGATGAAAAAGCAGTCGCTCACGTGTGGCGGCGCTTTCAAGCGCGGGTGGCGCAAGACCCCGTGGCGCGAGAGGATTACTGGGCTGTGGTCGCGGCCTATGGGCGCCACCAAACCCAAAAAGCCTTGGAGGCAGCTTTGTCCAAACGGGTTGAATTTGCTTTGGCAGATGCGCAGGGTGTGGTTGACATCTCGGTCGATACTTTTGGGGAACAGTTTGCGCAATGGAAGCATCTCTCTGATCCCTTGCAGGCCTTGCAAGAAGAAAACATACAGACTTTGTTAACCCAAGCTGCCAAACATTTGGGTGCTGCAACTCAGAAATCATTTTCTGAAGCTGGGGGAAAACTTGAACGCGCCCAAACCGAAGGCGATTCGGATTTGATTTTTGAGGCGCTTCTCACCCAAAAGAATGAGCGAAGAAAGTTCAGTGATGCATTAGCGGGTATAGAGACAGTGCGTCTTGCCCAAGACGCCTTACTGGAAGTGAAGAAAGCCCAAGCGCAGCACCATGCCTTCTTGCACCAGCAAAGCATGGCGCGTTTATGCAGAGGATTGCTGGCCGATTTTTCTGAACTCAAACGCGAGCGCGGTTGGGTGGATATGAATGACTTAGAGCTTACGGCCAACCGAATTATGCGTGACCCGTTCTTAGGCGCATGGGTTCAAGAAAAACTCGATGCGAGAGTGGGCCACGTATTGATTGACGAGTTTCAAGACACCAACCCCTTGCAATGGAAAACGTTAGAAGCGTGGCTGTCAAGTTACGCCGGTGCGGGAAACGCGCCTTCGGTGTTTATGGTGGGTGATCCCAAACAAAGCATTTACCGATTTCGCCGGGCAGAGCCGCAGGTCTTTCAGGCCGCCAAAGATTTCATTAAAAACCCCGATGGGCTCAGCGGAACCTTGTTGGCCTGTGACCATACCCACCGCAATGCGCAATCGATTATTTCTTTGGCTAATACCGTGATGGGGCAACTTCAAGCGCAAGGCGTATTCGCTGGTTTTCGATCGCACACCACGGCGTCTCAAGACCTGGGCCGTTGCATCAAGCTCCCGCGAATTGGGCGCGATGACGCCAAGCAGTCCAAATCGGAGACCGAGGACGTCGCTGCAACAGCCACTTGGCGCGATTCATTGATCACGCCAAGAACCGACCCGGAAGAAAACCGCAAAAGTGTGGAGTGCCGGCAAGCAGCGCACTGGTTGAAGCACCATATGCAGCAGCAGGGTTTGCAGCCCAAAGACGTGATGGTTTTGTCACGCAAACGCGAGCGTTTGGGGCTGATGCAAACCGAGCTTGATACTTTGGGCATCGCCGCCCAGCAGCCTGAGAAAACAAGTCTCATCGAGATGCCTGAAGTCCAAGACATCGTCGCCTTGGTCGACGCGTTGGTGTCGCCGGGGCATGATTTGTCTTTGGCGCGGGCGTTGAAGTCGCCTCTGTTTTCTGTATCAGACGATGCATTGGTGCAATGGGCGCTGCATATGCGCCAGGTGCGCGGGATGCGCTCGCAAGGCGAAACAAAGAATACTTCTTGGCTTCAATGCCTGCAGGCCGAAGATCATCTTCCGGCTTTGTGGCCTCAAGCACTTGCGGTGGGTCAACGTCTCACCCAGTGGCAACAATGGCTTGCAACACTCCCGCCGCATGATGCTTTGCACGCTATTTACCAAGACGGTGACGTAGTGGCCCGTTTTGTTGCGGCAACGCCTGCCAACCGACAAGCCGCAGTGCTTGCCAATTTGAACGCCTTGCTCGGTGCGGCTTTGAATGTGGATGGTGGACGCTTTGTGACCGCCTATGGGTGGGTGCGTCAGCTTCGCGCAGGCGGTATGGCCGCTCCGGTGCGTTCGCAAGCTGACGCGGTGCAACTCTTGACCGTGCACGGCGCCAAAGGGCTTGAAGCGCCCTTGGTTCTCTTGTTAGACACGGACGGCGAGCCCCATAAATCAGAGACCATGGGGGTTTTGGTTCAGTGGCCTGGCGAGTCGGAGTTTCCCTCGCGCTTTGTGTTCCTTGCCAGTGAGTCCAACCCTCCGCCTTGCGCGATTGCTGCACTGAGCGAAGAAAAGCAAGCCCGCAGCCGTGAGGAGCTCAATGGTTTGTATGTCGCACTCACCCGCGCAAAAACCACCTTGGTTGTCTCTAGCATGCAGCCCCGCAGCGAGAACCCCAGCAGCTGGTGGAGCCTCTTAGAGCCCCATCTGCAAGCGGCAGACGGGGTCTGGGATGGTGCAGAAAATCAAATTGAAAGTGAGGATGGCTTGGCAAACCTACTCCCACCATTTGTGGTGCAAGAGTTGCCTGAACTGCCTGAGGCTTTGAAAAATCCGGTTGGCGGCTTGGAGCAGGAGCCACTTGAAAGCGACACGCCTGAGTCTCGCATTGGCCAGGCCATGCACCGACTATTAGAACGCTTAGAACCGCAAGACGCCCACGCCGATGCGCCCTGGACTGCGGCGCAGTTGCAAGCCGTCAGTGCAGAATTTTTGCTAACAGACGAGCAGTTGGAACGGGCGCATCAATCGGCCCTGGCCATTGTTCGCGGCCAAGGCGCATGGGTGTGGGATAGCGCCCAACTAGACTGGTTCGGTAACGAAGTAGACATCATCGACCAAGGGCGTTTGCAGCGCATAGACCGGTTGGTTAAACGCAAAGACACGGGGCACTGGTGGGTCTTGGATTACAAGTCGCAAGCCCACCCAGAAACCGATGCCAGCTTGTGCTCGCAACTGGCAGGCTACCAAAGCGCAGTCCAGAAATCCTATGCTGGCGAAACCGTACGCAGCGCATTTTTAACCGCACAAGGCGATTTCATTGAACTCTAAGCATCACGAAGATTTACCAGTCGTCATCATCGGCGGCGGCCCTGCCGGTTTGATGGCGGCCCAAGTGCTGTCTGAAGCAGGGCGGAAAGTCCATGTGTTTGATGCCATGCCTTCGGTAGGACGTAAATTTTTACTCGCCGGTAAAGGCGGCCTCAACCTCACACACTCTGAAAGCGCCGATGCTTTCTCTGGCCGCTTTGGCGCCCGACGCAATGCGATTGACGCTGTATTAAAAGACTTTGATGCCCAAGCCCTGCAGCAGTGGGCGCTTGATTTAGGCGTGCCCACTTTTGTGGGAACATCGGGGCGAGTCTTCCCCACGGACATGAAAGCCGCCCCCTTGTTGCGAGCGTGGCTGCAACGTTTGCGCCATCCTGCCGATCCATTGACTGGTGCCGCGGTGGAGTTTCATATGCGCCACCGCTGGACCGGTTGGGATGCCGACCAATTCCTTACCTTTGAAACGCCGCAAGCCGAGGTCAAAATAAAAGCAAGTGCAGTCATTTTGGCTTTGGGCGGTGGGAGTTGGTCCCGCTTGGGTTCTAACGGCGCGTGGGTTCAATTGTTGGTCGCCAAAGGCGTGGCCGTGGCACCCTTGTTGCCGTCGAACTGTGGATTTGATGTATCAGGGGGCTGGAGTCCCTATTTCAAGGAACGATTTGCGGGTCAACCCTTTAAATCGGTTGCGATTTCGATCGCCGCAGACGGTGGTAACTTAAAGTTTCAACGCAAGGGCGAGTTTGTGGCGACTGAA
>CANJNX010000121.1 GCA_947475495.1 Comamonadaceae bacterium
CCACTGATTCTTTGATAGCTTCATTGCTGCCCAGTTCCAACCGAATGTCTGGCCGAAACTTTTTTTGGCTAAAAAACTGATCCCCTGTCATTCGGGTTCCAGAGCCTTTTTCTCGAAGAATGAATCGGTGCTTTGCAATTTCCTTAAGTGGGACTGAGACGCGTTTTGTTAGGGGGTCCGAGGTTGGCGCAATCACCACAATCGGGTTGGGCATAAATATGTCGTCCGCTAAATCCAGGTCGCGCGGTGGCATGGTCATGATGTAAATGTCGTCTAGGTTCTCGCGTAAGCGTTGCACTACCCCGCCCCGATTGAGAATCTCAAGGGATACATCAATTCCTGCATGTTGTTGACAAAAACTACCGATCAAACGCGGCATGAAATACTTTGCGGTACTGACTACAGCGACCCTGAGCTTACCTTTTGTCAGGCCTTTGACTTCATCCACGCTTTGCTCAAAGGCGTCCCACGTTTGCGCCACGGTGCGCGCCGTGCTGGCAAGGTCTTTACCGAGGTCTGTAAGAAAAAACTTTTTTCCTACAAACTCATACAAGGGCGCGCCAACCGACTGCGCCACCTCTTTAAGTTGCATTGATGCCGTCGGTTGCGTCACATGCATCGCTTTGGCTGCAGCGCTCACGCTGCCAGTCTCTGCCAAGGCTAAAAATAATCGAAGCTGTCGAAATGAAATGTTCATAGACTTTTATCTATTCTTGAGTATATGAATATCGATTTTACAAGGTGCTATTGTTTGCTTAGCATGCAAGCACAAGGAACATTCGCATGCAAAACTTACTCGATCCCGCAATCCTCTTTTTCATGGTGGGTGTCTTCGCTGGATCCATCAAATCCAACCTCGAAATTCCCCCCGCCATTTCACGCTTTCTGTCTCTTTATTTGCTCATGGCCCTGGGACTTAAAGGGGGGTTTGCTCTGTCAACCTCAGGACTCACTCCGAATGTAGGCATCAGTTTGGCAGCCGCCATGGCGCTGGCTATTTATATTCCCTTGATGGGCTACTGGATTCTTAGGCGTTTTGTTTCAGGCTTTGATGCTGCGGCGGTGGCTGCCACTTACGGATCGGTCAGTGCAGTGACTTTTGTGACTGCCGTTCAATACCTAGAGAACCAAAATATCACCTACGGTGGCCACATGGCCGCTGCGATGGCATTGATGGAGTCACCCGCCATCATCATGGCAGTGGTATTGGCAAATACGTTACGTAAAAAGCCAGCTTCGCAGAACGACAACCTTAGATTCACCGTGTTGAGCGGACAAGCCAGTAAGCAGGGTGTTTCCATCGGCAAAGTCTTGCACGAGTCATTCACCGATGGCGCTCAGTTGCTGCTTTTGGGGGCCATGGTCATTGGCATGATTACGGGAGACACTGGCAAAACTGCTATGCAACCCTTTTCAGGTGACTTATTTAAAGGGATGCTGGCGTTTTTCCTGCTGGACATGGGTTTGATGGCAGCCCGCAATCTACCCCAAATCAAAGGTAAGTCACCTGTTCTTATCGCCTATGCGGTGATGGGACCTATTGTTCATGCCAGTCTGGCTTTGGGTTTGGCGTTTCTTTTGGAGCTTCCAGCGGGCGACGGTGCCTTGCTCATGGTCCTGGCTGCAAGCGCTTCGTATATTGCGGTGCCTGCGGTTTTAAGGTTTGCTCTTCCAGAGGCTAATCCTTCTTTGTACTTCGGCCTGAGCCTGGGCGTGACGTTTCCGTTGAATATCCTGTTTGGCATACCTGCCTATGTGAGCTTGGCTCAATCGGTACTTATTTAAAAAACGATGGCGATTCTTAACCAACCTATTTATCAGGGCCGACAGGTTGCCTTTCTTACGCAACATGGCAAGCAAAATTTAGTAAGAACGCCTTTGGAAGAAGCTCTGGGTTGCCAATTGGTACACACCGACGGCTATGACACAGACCAATTGGGCACTTTCACTCGCGATGTGGCGCGCCCTGGTTCCCAACTTGCAGCCGCTCGCCGAAAAGCCAATATCGGGATGGAGCTCACCGGGGCTCACGTCGGCATAGCCAGTGAAGGCGCATTTGGACCAGACCCCTTTGCAGGTTTAATCCATTGGAATACAGAAATTTTGCTATGGGTTGATCAGGCCAAAGGCATTGAAGTCACCGGGTTTGCCCAAGGTCCAGCCCAAAGCATGCACAGCGAGGTAAAAACTCTCAATGCGTTAAAGCATTTCGCAATCCAAGCGCAGTTTCCTAGTCACCACCTTGTGCTTCGGCCCGACCGCCCTGAGCATCCGGACTTACATAAAAACATCAGTGATGAACAGAACCTTTTTAACGTATTTCACACGGTCAAAGAGAAATCTGCCACAGGAAGGGTCTTTGTAGAAAACGACCTGCGTGCCTTTTGCAACCCCACCCGACAGACAGTTATAAGGGAAGCCAACCAGGATCTCATCCAAAAATTGCTTTCTCTATGTCCCCAATGCACAACGCCTGGATATTGGAAGACGAGGCAGATTCCAGGTTTGTTGTGTCGTTCTTGCCGGGCCGAGACCCGTTTGCCGGTTGCTGAAGTTTGGCGTTGTCAAACCTGCCAATTTGAGGAGCAGATTGAAATCAATAGGGGTGAATTTGCTGATCCTGCCAAGTGCGAATTTTGCAATCCCTGAGTTTTTTTGATGTGCGCCGATTTTCCTCTGCGAAGAATCGGGCTTTATCCCCGAACGTCCGCAACTGCTTGCTCGCCAAAGTCAGCCCGCTCTAAATAGGCCAAGACCCGCTGGGCCGCATCCGCAGGGCTGGCAAGCTGCCCCTGCGCATGCAAGCCCGCAAAGTTGCCTTGGTCGGGAAAGGCGCGGGGGTCTGCACTTCTGAGATCGGTTTGCATATTCGTATCAATCACACCCGGTGCCAAGGAGCAGACCTTGGCCCCGTGGGGTCGCAAGGCTTCTTCTAAGGCGACGCAACGCGTGAAATGGTCCATGCCCGCTTTGGCCGCGCAGTAGGCGGCAGACGACGCCATGGGCCTGCGTCCTAGGCCGGATGAAATATTGAGTACCTTGCGTTGGGCTATCCATTTTTGGGTGGCGTTTAAAAACGCAGCGCACAGTTGCATGGGAGCTTCTAGCCCAACGCGCAACGCGTAGGCCAGTTGGGAAGGGTCGTTGTCCTGGGTCGGTGCCAATGGCCCAATGACGCCCGCGTTATTGATTAAGGTGGCACTTTTGAGCGCGCTTGAATCCAGCGCAGACAGCCAAGTGCGCAAGCGCGCTGCTACAACCGCCCCTTCGCTTAAATCAGCGCTCCATTGCTCTAACAGAGCGCCGTGCTTTTCCGCCTCTTGGATCAGGCTGTCGTCTAAGTTACGTGAAATACAGAGCAGCCGAATATGGGGCTGTAATAGTTGAAGCGCCATGGCTTGGCCCATGCCTTTGGATGCGCCCGTCAGAATAACAAGTGTGTTTTGCATAGTGCCCCTTTGGTGGTGCACTATTTTGACAGCCTGCGTGATCCGTCACAATTGGTGCATGGCCATCAAATCAACGATCTTCAAAGCGAATCTGCAGATTGCAGACATCGACAACAGCTATTACGCAGACCACGCCCTGACCTTGGCGCGGCACCCCAGCGAGACCGACGAGCGCATGATGGTGCGATTGGTAGCCTTGGCGCTAAACGCCCACAAACTGCAGTCGGTTTGCGGCGGTGATGGAACCCTGGCTTTTGGTGCGGGCTTGTCAGACCCCGATGAACCTGATGTGTGGCTCAGAGACTTTACGGGCCGAACGCGGCTTTGGATGGAGGTTGGTCAACCTGAAGACAAGCCTTTGATCAAAGCATGCGGCAAGTCTGATGCCGTGGTCTTGTATTGTTTTAACCACGCTGCCGAGGTGTGGTGGAAAACGATGGAAAACAAACTCAGTCGCCCTCAAAACTTACGCGTTTACCGCATCCCTACCTTGGCCTCGCAAGCGCTCATCGCTTTGGCACAGCGCAGCATGCAGTTGCAAGCCACCGTGCAAGAGGGTGTTTTGACTTTAGGCGATGCGAATACGACGGTTGAGATTGAGCCAATCAAGTGGAAGTGAATGGAGCAGGCGGCGCCATTTAAACCTGCGCCCCCTCCACCAAGAACCGCACCCGCCGCACACCATTCCACTCATCCGCATCCAAACGAAAAGCCAAAGTTACCTTGGTAGGCAGGGGCTCGGTATGGCTAAACCAAATGGCATCGATGGGTTGGCCTTGGTGTTTGAGTTTGAGGGCCAGGTGTTTTTCACCCACCAAGCGCTGAGAAATAATTTCAACCTCTTCGCTAAACGTGGGTGCGGCAAAGCCTTGGCCCCACACCTCATGGTGCAAGGTATCTACCAAATCGACCCGGCGGTACTCGGCGGCAAGCGGCCCGTCGGTGGCAAGTTGGCGCTGCAAGGTGGCTGCGTCCAACCATTCGTGCGCGACTTCGCTTAGTGCGTTCTCGAAGGTATCGAAGTGTTCCTCGGCCACCGTGCAGCCCGCCGCCATTGCGTGGCCGCCAAAGCGCAGCAGCACCCCGGGGTAGCGTTTGGCGACCAAGTCCAAGGCGTCGCGCAAATGAAAA
>CANJNX010000122.1 GCA_947475495.1 Comamonadaceae bacterium
TCTGCGCCATGGGCGCGGATAAAACTGTCGGGATCGTGCTCTGCCGGTAAAAATAAAAACTTGATGCTGCGCACATCGGTGGCAAAGGGCAGGGCACCATCGAGCGCTTTGCGCGCCGCGCGGCGACCGGCGCTGTCGCCGTCGAAACTGAAAACGACCGCATCGGTGAAGCGAAAGAGTTTTTGCACGTGTTCGTTGGTGCAAGCCGTTCCTAGCGTAGCCACCGCGTTGGGAAAGCCCAGCTGCGCCAAGGCCACCACATCCATATAGCCTTCCGTGACCAGTGCGTAGCCCATGTCACGCAAATGGGCGCGGGCCTCGAACAAGCCATAGAGTTCGCGACCTTTGCTAAAGACGGGCGTCTCGGGGGAGTTCAAATATTTCGGCTTTTCGTCGCCCAAGACCCGGCCGCCAAAGCCAATGCATTCCCCTTTGATATTGCGAATCGGAAACATCACCCGGTCGCGAAAACGGTCGTAGCGTTTTTCTTCTGCGCCTTCTTCGGCGTTGCTAATGACCAAGCCGCTTTCGACCAAAAGCGGGTCATCGTATTGGGGGAAAACGCTGGCGAGCGAGCGCCAACCTTCCGGGGCGTAGCCCAAACCAAATTGTTTGGCAATGTCGCCTGAGAGGCCGCGGCCCTTGAGGTAAGCAATCGCGCCTGGAGATTCCTTTAGATGGCGCCGGTACGCGTCTCCGGCTTTTTCCAAGACCGTGTTGAGCGTGTGTTGCTTCTCGCGTTGCTCTTGGGCGCGGGCTCGATCCTGCGGTGAGGCCTCGTCTTCGGGCACCTGCATTCCGTATTGCTGGGCCAAGTCATGCACGGCTTCCACAAAGGTCATGCCGGCGTGGTCCATTAAAAAGCTGATCGCATTGCCGTTTTTTCCGCATCCAAAGCAATGGTAGAACTGCTTGGTCGGGCTCACTGAAAACGAGGGTGACTTTTCGCCATGGAAGGGGCACAGACCCATAAAGTTGGCGCCCCCCTTTTTAAGCTGGACGTACCTTCCCACGATGTCCACCACATCAGCGCGTACGATGAGCTCTTGGATGAAGGTTTGTGGGATCGCCATGGCGGGATTGTAGAAGTCTGGGCAAACAGGCCGTTCGCTCAGTCGCCTAAGACCACCCCTTCACGGCGTGGGTCGGCGCCACCCAACCAGCCCTGGGGGGTTCGGACAATCGCCTGCAAGCCACTGGGCATGGGGACTTGAATCACTTCATGGCCAAGGGCTTTCAGATTCTCAATGCTTGCGTTTGGAAAGCGGTTTTGTTCAAGAAAAAGGGGGCCACCCAGAGTACCGAAATTGGCAGCGTCAATCGCGCTTTGGGCGTTCAGCCCTCCGTTCAAAAGACCGAGCAACGTTTTGGCCGTGAAGTGAATGATGAGTGCCCCACCGGGGCTTCCCAAGGACATCAGTAACTGGCCGCTGTCATCGTCAAAAACCAAGGTGGGCGACATCGACGAGCGCGGGCGCTTTCCTGGCTCCACCCGGTTGGCAATGGGAAGCCCGTCAGCACTTAAGGGCGTAAAACTGAAATCCGTCAATTGGTTGTTGAGTAAAAACCCCCCTTCAAGCCCCACGCCTCGGTTCACCATCACCCGCGCGCCCCAGGCATCTTCAATGGTGGTGGTCATCGCCACCGCGTTACCAAAGCGGTCCACGATGGAAAGATGCGACGTGCCGTACTCGGTTTGGTGCGGCATGGGCGCGTAGCTGACCTTGACGAAGCCAGGGTTTCCGGGCTGCACGTTTTTCTTCGCGGGCCCTTGCGCTTGGATGCTTTGGGCGCGTTGCGCCAAATATGTGGGCGCGAGCAAACTGTTCCAGCCAGATCCAGGCGCGGTTACAAATGCAGGGTCGGCGATGAATTGGGCGCGGTCGGCAAAGGCCAACTTGGCGGCCTCGGTGTACAGGTGCAACCCATTGCTGCTGGGCGTTTCTGGGTCTAGGGTCTGCCATTGGGCTGGTGTGTATTGCAACATTCCTAAAATTTGCCCAATAGCAACCATGCCTGAGCTCGGTGGCGGCATGCCGCAAATGCGGTAATTTTTTGCTGCCGCTGGGGACGATTTTTCTACACGGTAGCGCATACACAGTGGCTCACGCACGACCGGTTGGTACTGCGCCAAGTCGTGCATCGTTAAGACACCAGGATTCGTCGGGTGCTTGTGAACAGCCTGCACCATGGCTTGGGCAACTGCGCCGGTCATGACTGCGTCGCTGCCTCGGATTGCAATGGCTTGCAAAACGGCTGCCAGTTCGGGGTTGCGCAGCCGGTGACCAGCAGGCCATGCTTGGCCGTGGGCATCGTAAAAATAAGACGCAGCGAAGGGGTCGCTTTTTAATGCTGTTTCTGCTTGGAGCAAGGCAGCCATGCGTGGGCTCACCGCAAAGCCGTTGCTGGCCAAGGCAATGGCTGGCGCGAACAGGCGCTCCCAAGGCAGCTTGCCGTGTTGCGCATGCGCCATGGACAGCATCCGCAGGACACCAGGCGTTCCGACAGAACGCCCGCCCACCACAGCCTGTTTAAACGGCATGGCTTTGCCATCACTTTGCAAGAAGAGAGAGGGTGTGACGCCTGCCGGAGCGGTCTCTCTGCCGTCAAAGGCCTGGGTTTTTTTGCCATCAAAGTGCAGCAAAAAAGCGCCGCCCCCTAAGCCGCTGCTTTGGGGCTCTAACAACGCCAAGACCATTTGCGCGGCTATGGCGGCATCGACCGCACTTCCACCGGCTTGAAGCATTTCCAGCCCTGCTTGGCTGGCCAAGGGGTTGGCAGTTGCAATGGCATAAGTCTGCGCGGCCACCCCTTTTTTTGCAGAAATGGCGCTGGGCAATTCTGGCTGGACGCTTTGCGCAAGGCAGGAAACTGCTGCCAAGGCAAGGGTCAGTCCTGCCGTCAGACGATGATGCGCTTTGCCTCGCATATCAGTAGTGCGGTGGTAAATCATCGCGCAGGTTGCGTTGTGATTCATTTTGCGGGTTGCTCATTTGCTGGCGCAGGTGAAGGATTTCGCTGATCAGCGCGTTGATCTGCGTTTGCTGGCGAACCACGGTTTGGTCGAGCTTGTCGAGCAAGTCTTCGGTGAAACTGGCTTTGATTTCGAGTTCGGTGAGCCGTTGGGCTGTGCTGTCTTCAGGGCTTGGCATAGTGACGTTTCGTAAAAAAATAAATAACCGTGTTAACCACCCAATAACTTGTGGACCAATTCGGCTGTGGTGGCAGCTTGGAATTTGCGCATCAACCGGGCGCGGTAAATTTCTACTGTGCGGTGGCTGATATCTAAAGATTTTCCAATCAGTTTAGAGGTAAGTCCTTGCATCAGGTGGGCAGCGACTTCGCGCTCACGGGCGGTGAGTTCAGCTTTGACGGGGCGGCGCTCACTCAAGTCTTCAAAACTCCAAATGCCAGCTTCATGGGGCGCGCTGCGGTTCAAGGCGCGCCCGGTCACGTGGCACCAAAAAGCCTCGCCTTTGAAGCGCCCGTCCATGCGGCGCATGATGCGGTCATCGGCGTAACTGCCGCTGCGGTTGAGGATGGGCGCGATCCGCTCGCCGGTGCGCTCAAACTCGTCGGCGCTGGGGTAAAGCACCTGAAAGCTTTGGCCTAAGAGTTGGTCGCGCGAGACGCCAAACATTTCACACAAATGGGCGTTGCAGTCCACAATGGTGCGGTTGCGCGAAAGCGCCAAGCCTACGGGGGCGAGGTCAAAGGCTTGGCGGTAGTCGATGTCCATGTAAGAAAAACTACGTACTAAATTACGTAGTATCGTAGCCCAAGTTAACCATCCCAAGGTTTCATCCCATTAACCGGAGTACATCCCAGTGAACAAAATTTATCCCAGTGCCGCAGCAGCCCTTCAAGGCATTGTCAAAGACGGGCAGTTGCTGGCCGTTGGTGGCTTTGGCCTGTGCGGCATACCAGAGGCTTTGATTGATGCTTTGCGCGACAGCGGCGTTCAAAACCTGACGGCCATTTCCAACAACGCAGGTGTCGATGGTTTTGGTTTGGGCAAGTTGCTTGAAACCCGCCAAATCAAAAAAATGATTTCCAGCTATGTCGGGGAAAACAAAGAGTTTGAGCGGCAATACCTGGCAGGCGAGTTGCAGTTGGAGTTCACGCCGCAAGGCACGCTGGCTGAAAAGCTGCGTGCCGGTGGTGCCGGCATTCCCGCGTTCTTTACCAAAACTGGCGTGGGCACCATCGTGGCGGACGGAAAAGAATTGCGCGAATTTGATGGCGAGACCTATGTGATGGAGCGCTCGCTCATTCCGGATGTGGCTTTGGTGAAAGCGCACCGGGCTGACAAGTCGGGCAATTTGCAGTTCCGACTCACGGCCCGTAATTTCAATCCTGCGGTGGCGATGGCAGGAAAAATCACGGTCGTTGAGGTAGAGGAAATTGTAGAAACCGGCGAGATTGCGCCCGACCAAGTTCACTTGCCTGGCATTTATGTGCACCGCCTGGTGCTCAACGCCAACCCAGAAAAGCGGATTGAAAAACGCACCATCACAGAAACATCGGGAGTTTGAATATGAGCTGGAGTCAAGACCAAATGGCCGCCCGCGCGGCCCA
>CANJNX010000123.1 GCA_947475495.1 Comamonadaceae bacterium
CACGGCGTCGAGCAATGGCATGAAATCCAAAGCGGGATCGTGCGCGGTGTGCAGCAGCATGTCAAACAGGGAGAACTCAATTTGCCGCACCGTTTGCATTCCGCTTTGAAAGTTACGTGCGGCCAGCATCTTGTCAAACAAGGCTCGGGGCAAAGCTTCGCCCGTATCGACGTGGGCGGTCATGTGCTTAAGTACATTCCATTCCCAGCAAAAATTTTCCATGAACTGGCTGGGCAGTTCAACCGCATCCCATTCCACGCCGCTGATGCCCGAGACATCGCGTTCATTGACTTGAGTGAGCAAGTGGTGCAAGCCGTGGCCAAACTCATGAAACAGGGTGGTGACATCGTCATGCGAGAGCAGAGCGGGCTTGGTGATGCCATCGACTTCGCTGCCTTGCGCAAAGTTGCAAACCAAGTGCGCCACGGGAGTTTGCAGCATGTTTGTATCCGGACGCAGCCAGCGGGTGCGCACATCGTCCATCCAAGCGCCTCCGCGCTTACCGCTTCTGGCGCTGGGGTCAAGGTAAAACTGCCCGACCAATTCCATGCCGGCAGGGCCCGCACGTTCAATGCGGTAAAAGCCCACATCGGAATTCCAAACCGGCGCCGTATCGGGGCGAATAGAGACTTCAAACAAGGTCTCGACAATTTTGAACAAGCCTGCCAAGACTTTAGGGAAAGTGAAATACTGTTTGACTTCTTGCTCGCTGAAAGCGTAGCGGGCTTCTTTGAGCTTTTCGCTGATAAAGGGCCAATCCCAGGCTTGTGGATCGTTGAGGCCTAAGTGGGTTTGCGCAAACGCGCGCAACTCCGCGACATCTTGCTTAGCATAGGGTTGGGCTTTGACGGCCAAGTCGCGTAAAAAAGCGATCACCGTATCGGGCGAGTCGGCCATTTTGGGTGTGATCGACAAGGCCCCGAAATTTTCAAAACCCAGTAATTCGGATTCTTCTTGGCGCAAGGCCAAGATTTCATGCATGACTGCGGTGTTGTCAAATTGCTGCGCATCCGGCGCAGCTTCTTGGGAGGCGCGCGTGACATAGGCGCGGTACAGCGTACTGCGCAAGGCGCTGCTTTTTGCGAACTGCATCACCGGTAAATAGCACGGCATTTTGAGCGTCAGTTTGTAACCGGGTTTATTCTCGGCAATGGCGGCGGTACGCGCTGCGTCTTGCACGTCTTCGGGAACACCGTCGAGTTCTTCTGCGCTGGCAAAGTAGCTAAAGGCATCGGTCGCATCGAGCGTGTTTTCACTGAACTTTTGGCTTAACTCGGCTTGGCGTTCTTGAATTTGTGCAAAACGTTCCCGCGCAGGGCCTTGGAGTTCTGCGCCGCCAAGAACAAAGTTGCGCATGGCGTTTTTGTGCGCCTGCTTTTGTTCTGCGTTCAGGTCTTCAGGTCGCATGGCTTTGTACTTGGCGTACAAGCGCTCGTCGGCGCCCAAGCGGGTCCAAAATTCAGTGACCAAGGGCAGGGCGCTGTTGTAAGCGGCACGCAGCTCGGGGGTGTCTGCCACGCTATTGAGATGGCTTACCGCACCCCAAGCGATGCCGAGCTTTTCAGTGGCAACGTCGAGTTCCTTGGCAATGGCACTCCATTGCGCAGGAAAGTGGTCAGCGGTGACGGTGTCTAAAGCGGTGCTGGCCTGGGCTAACAGAGATTCGATGGCTGGGGTGACGTGTTCCGGAAGAATCTGGTTAAACAGCGGGAGGCTTGTGCCCGATAGCAAAGGGTTCATGGGCAGAGGAAGTATTTAAGCGAGACCGCGTTCAGCGGCTAAGCGCTCTGCAGACTCCAGTGTATTGACCAAAAGCATGGTGATGGTCATGGGGCCCACACCACCGGGAACGGGCGTAATAAAGCCTGCCACTTCGCGCACACCCGCGTAGTCCACATCACCGCACAGCTTGCCTTCTGGGTTTCTGTTCATGCCCACGTCAATGACGACGGCGCCGGGCTTGACCATGTCAGCCGTTAAGACATTGCATTTGCCGACCGCCGCCACGATGACGTCGGCCTGCAGCGTCATCGCTTTCAGGTCTTTGGTGCCACTGTGGCAGATGGTCACGGTGGCATTTTTTTGCAGCAGCATCATGGCCATGGGTTTACCAACAATATTGCTGCGTCCGATCACTACGGCGTGTTTGCCGCGCAGGTCGTAGCCAATGGATTCGAGCATCTTCATGCAGCCGTAAGGCGTGCAAGGCCAAAAGCCCGGTTGTCCGACCATCAAGGCGCCTGCGCTGGCGATGTGAAAACCGTCCACGTCTTTGGCAGGAGAGATCGATTCAATGACCTTGTTGGCATCGATGTGCGCAGGCAAAGGCAGTTGCACCAAGATGCCGTGGATACTGTCGTCGTGGTTAAGCTGGTCAATGCGGGCGAGCAATTGGGCCTCGGTCATGCTTGCGGCATACCGGTCTAACACCGAGTGCAAGCCAGAGTCTGCGCAGGCCTTGACCTTGTTGCGCACATAGACTTCAGAAGCCTGGTTGTCACCTACCAACACCACCGCCAAGCCAGGCCTTAAGCCGCGGGCTTTCAGTGCGTTGGTGCGCTGGGTCACTTCTTGGCGAAGTTGAGCAGATAGCGCGTTGCCATCAATAATCTGGGCGCTGGTTTTCGGTGCGGTCATGGTGAAAAAATAGGTTGAATTAAGCTTTGGGTGCGTTTTGGCCCAGCGCAATTTTGAGTAAATCAGCCACGGTATTGGCGCTGAGTTTTTCCATGATGTTGGCGCGGTGCGCCTCCACGGTTTTGATACTGATGCCTAAGTCATCGGCAATTTGTTTGTTCAAGCGGCCCGCCACAATGCGCTCAAGCACTTGGGATTCACGCAAGGTTAATTTAGAGAGCAAGGTCTCGCGGCTTGCGGCTTGCAATGAATCAGCAAACGAGTCTTTGGCATGCTCGAGCATGTTTTCAACCAGGCGGACCAAATCATCTTCGTTGAAAGGCTTCTGGATAAAGTCCATCGCGCCTTTTTTCATGGTGTCCACCGCCATCGGTACATCGCCGTGGCCTGTGATGAAAACAATAGGCAATGGCGAGCGGGTTTCCATCAAACGGCTCTGGAGGTCTAAGCCCGACATGCCGCCCATGCGGATATCAACAATCAGGCAAGCGACTTCGCGGGCGTCATAGCGGCTGAGAAAAGATTCTGCGGATTCAAAGCACCGAACGCGGTACCCTTTGCCCTCCAAAAGCCATTGAAGTGAGTCGCGTACCGCTTCGTCGTCATCGACCACGTAGACCGTACCCTTTTTGGGAATTAAGCTCATCAATTAATCCTGCTTGTGTTGGCTTGAAATCTGGCGGCGTGCTTTCGCAGCGCCAGGTTCGGCGAGTGGAATCCAAAAGGCAAACCGGCATCCCACAACCTCGGGGCCATTGTAGATGTTCTCTGCAGTCATTCTCCCTCTGTGGGACTCAATGATGGAGCGGCATAAGCTCAGGCCAATCCCCATGCCGTCGGCCTTGGTGGAATAGAACGCTTCGTACAAGCGACTCATGACCTCTGGGGCAATGCCGTTGCCGGTATCTTGAACAGAGAAATCAATGCCGTGTTTGCCTTCGTGGGTTTGGGGGGCAACCCTTAGTTCCACAATCCGCTGTGGCGCAGGACGAAGTGCGGCGTCTATGGATTCTGCTGCATTGCGAAGCAGATTGACCAAGACCTGCTCAATCAAAATGGCATCTACGTTAAGCACAGGCAGTCGCGATGAAACGCTTTTGTTCAGCCGCACATTGAATCGGCGCAATTCAATCTCACCAAGCTCCAGCGACTCGGACACCAAGGTCTCAATGTCGGTGGGTGCGCGGTTGGGCTCGCTGCGTTTAACAAACGCGCGAATGCGCTGAATGATTTGTCCTGCGCGCTCGGCTTGTTTGGCGGTTTTTTGCAAGGCCTGCAACAATTCTTCTTCCGAAATTTGTTTGTCTTTGATACGCGAGACCATGCCGCTGCAGTAATTATTAATTGCTGTGAGCGGTTGGTTGAGTTCATGGGCTACGCTGGACGCCATCTCCCCCATCGTGATCATGCGGCTGGCGTTTTGTGCGCGCTCTGCTTGGTTGGCTGCTTGTTCTTCCGCAACGCGGCGGCTGGTAATGTCAGTTGCAATCACCATTTGTGCCAGCCGGCCATCGACCCAACTCAAATAGCGCGTGCGCACTTCCATCCATTTCTTAAGTCCAGGGATAAAAATCTCGGCACTTTCCATGTCCGTTTCCGCCAGGGTGCTGGTGGGAAATCCTGCAAATGAATCGACATCATCGGATGACTCCTCGTTGGTACGCGATTGCGGCATACCCGCTTCGGCGACCAGTTGCAGGTGACCTCCGGCCAAGGTACCAAACCATTGGCGGTACAACTTATTAGCAAACACCAGTTCATCGCTACCCAAGGGGGCGACCGAAATAGAGGCGTCCAGGGCTTCCAGCACCGCCGTAAATCGCTGGTGGGACGCTGACAATTGCTCGCGCACGCGGTTGGGTTCGGTGATGTCGGTCATGGA
>CANJNX010000124.1 GCA_947475495.1 Comamonadaceae bacterium
CAACCATTTAGCAAAGATGGCTGTACGATATTTGTAAAGACAGGGCATCTGCTGGGCTAGTTTCATCAAGGTCAGCAGCCCCAGTGCTGCAATCAAATAGATAACGCGACTTCCATGTAATCGGCATGACTGAAAGTCACCTGCGATGGTCAATTGTTTGCACGAACCACTGCATACTTGAATTCACACATTTTTTCTGGTCTGTATTATTTTGTTTCCACTTCCGAAGACTCCAATGACGGGCATTGATATTGTTTACCTCTGGGTGAATGGCAACGATGATGAATGGCGCGCCAAACGTCAAAAATTTGCCCAAAAAATAGAAACCAATGGTCACTCGGGTATTGCCAAGTTTGGCAATGTTGAAGGGCGGTATCGCGACAATGACGAGTTGCGATTTAGCTTGCGGGCACTTGAAAAGTTCTTTCCTGAACACGGACACATTTTCATCGTCACAGATGGGCAGGTACCTGATTGGTTCCAAGCTTCCGATCAAATTACCCTGATCGACCACCATCAACTGATTCCCCATACAGCATTACCTACATTTGATTCAGGCAATATCGAATCGTATATTCACCACATTCCAGGACTGACCGAGCGCTATTTCTATTTGAATGACGATGTATTTTTTGGTTCGCCTGTCTGCTTAGAGGATTGGTTTTTTGAAAGTGGTATTTATGTCTCTTGGTCTGATGAACCTGAGGTGATTGGTAGCAAGTTGCAAGCTGAATCAACATCTCTAGAAAATGCCAGTCGCATGTCCAAGCAATGGTTCCAAGCGAAATCAGATCATTCGACTTTGAATACAGATGCATTCGTGCGAAAAATGGACCCACAGTACCAACATACGCCCAGAACCTTTTCGCATTCTCCACGGCCTATGTTGAAGTCTTTGATGCTGGAAATTGAACGTGAAGCGCCTGAGCTATTTGAGCAAGTCAGGTCGACTGTTTTTCGTACTTGGAACAAGCCCACGATCATTTCTGACTTTGTATTGCGCTGGGCTTTGGCGCATGGATGTGCTAAAACCATCGATCACTCGCATTTGTACATCGCAACGGGACAATCGGTAGAGACGCAATCTCTCAAGCACCTCAAAACACTGTTTGGCAGCTTGGATTTTTTTTGTATCAACGACACCACCGACGATGCGATGGATAGCGATCCGCGTTTACTTCAAATACAGCAAATTTTGCGAACCTTGCTTCCTGATGCTTCTCGCTGGGAGCTTGCGAATAGTTACCGGTAGCTACAGGTCAAGACTCGTCAATCAATCGAACTACTGATTCCAATCGCTGCAAAGGATCTAATTGCGCAAGCAGCTGCTGCTTTTGCTCGGGGCTCAGGGACATGGCTTCAGCATATCGGTTAGCCAACCAGCCGCATTGGTCCAAGCAGTAGGGGGCGAAGATAGGCAGTTTGTCGATGACGCCTTGTTGTTGTGCTGCCGCAATCACTTTGCCAAGCCGATCTGCATGGGTTTGCATGGCGGGGGGAACCTCAACCTCTGGGTCTTGTGCCAGATAGTTCACCTTGCCTTGCCACACCCCATAGGGGCCAGCTTGCACTTCGTGCAACTGAAAGCGCAAACCGCCTTGGCATACGATCCGAAAAAAAGTGGGCTGCACTTGCTCGAACTCTTTGATGTGTGCCATGCAACCCACCTTGTGGAGGGACGGCATTTGGCCGGGCACTTGCACCTCACTCCCCTGTTGAATCCATGCCACGCCAAAGGGCAGTTTTTGTTGCTGGCACCGCTTGATGAGATCAAGGTAACGCACTTCAAAAATTTGAAGCGAGAGCAGTCCATCGGGGAAGATGCCTTGTGAAAGCGGAAAGAGGGGAATGGTGTCGTACATAGATGAAAAAATGGGATAGCAGATTTTTCTGCTATCCCATTTTGGCGGAGGAAGTGAAAAGCTGCTTACTTCGGCAACATGGCCTCACGCGCCAAGCGCACTGGGAAATCGGCCCGCAACTGCGCGTCCATTGCAGGTGAAATGTGCGAAGGGTAGTGGCTGTCTAAGATGAATTGCAGCTTTTTCGACGCTGTTTCGATCAAGCTGGGACGGCCTTGCTCGACCCATTGGTTGGGGCTGGAGCGGTTCGCAATTTGGGGATAGAGGTAGTCTTTTTGCATCAGCTGCAAAGTCTGCGGTGCGCCCAGGTAGTGGCCGGGGCCCGTGAGGCAAACGTCGCGAATGGTGTCAAGTGACAGGGTTTCGTCGTTGACTTCAATGCCACGGATGGTGCGTTGAACCGCGCCAATGATGTCGTTGTCAATGAGCAAGCTCTCCAGTGAAAAGCCCAGCAAGCTGGCCAACATGCCGGCAGATTCGTAAATCAGGTTGGCACCCGCGTTGCCAACGAGCGCGTGGTTGTAGGCCTTCTCGAAACCGGCTTGGCCGTCAGGCATTTTGGAGTCACTCATGCCCGATGCAGTGGCTCCGGTTAAGTCGTAGTAACGTGACATTTGGGCGCTGGCCGCGGACAAGAGCGCTTGCTCAGGGCTGCCGCCGGACATGGCGCCGGTGCGTAAGTCAGAGACAAAACACCAGGTTCCAAACATGGCGGGGGCTTTGGGTTTGATGGCGTTCACGTACACCAAACCTGCCAAACACTCTGCAGTTTCTTGAACCAGCGCAGTCGCCAACGAAGCAGGTGCGGTGGCACCGGCTTGCCCTGCGGACAAGAGCAGCACCGGCATGCCGCCGCGCACAGCCACCTCTAAACACTTGCAGGCGTCGTAGGCAAATTTCATGGGCGGCACGACAAAGCAGTTGGACTGGCTGACAAAAGGACGCGCACGCCATTTGTCTTCACCTCCAGCAATCACGTGGAGCATCTTTAGCGTTTCTTCCAAATGCTCAGGAGAAACCCAGCTTGCGCCTACGTGTTTGGTGGTGCCTGAGACGCACGCGTAGGTGGTGTTGAAGTCCATCTCACGGGGAATATCGAGGTCACGGCAAACCACGGAGCGTTGGAAGAAGTGGATGTGCTCCAGCGTATCGACCACGCGGGCGATGTTGTAGAGGTCTTGGGTGGTGGAATCACGGTATTCGCCGGTCTGCGCATTCACCATGCTCACCGCTGCGCCTGCCGTTCCGAAGTACACGTTAGATCCCCAGGGCTCCATGTCATGTTTGGGGTCTTGGCCGTGCAATACGAAATTACGCGCTGCATTGGCAACCGTATCTTCAATGAGCGCGCGTGGAAAAATCAAACGTCCGGTGTCGGTGAGTTTGGCGCCAGCTTTGGTCATGAGTTCGATGCCGCTTTCAGGCGCATCGGCTAAGCCAATGTGCTCTAAGGCATCTAAGGCCGCATTGTGAATTTTAAGAACGTCTGCATCGCTCAACGGCTTGTAGGCACCGCCGCGCATGCCGGGGCGAACCGGGCGCAAACTGTCGGGCAGTGGCGCTGAGCGGGCGGCCCGGCGTGCGTCTCGGGCGCCGCCACGGGGTGATGATTTAGTCATGGGTTCAGTCATTGTTTCGCTCATGGTGTTGCCTTATGAAAAAAAGGATGAATCTCGCTGCTTAGGCCCGAAGCCGCAGGTTGGTGGGGTCGTACAGGGGTTCTTGTTGCACGGTGGCGCTGCGCATGTGTCCGAGGATTTCGACGTGCACTTTGGTGCCAGGTGCTGCCAAATCGGCGCGAACGTAGGCCAGGGCCACGTTCTTTTGCAAGGTGTGGCTCCATACGCCTGAAGTGGTTAAACCCACGTTGGTTCCGTTTTGAAATACTTGGGCGCAGTAGGGTGCTTCAGCATCGCCGTTTTCATCAAAAATCAAAGGCACAAAGCGTTGCGCCGCGCCCCGTTGGTGTTCGGCAAGCAAGGCGGCTTTGCCAACGAAGTCAACGGTTTTCTTGACATCAACAAAGCGGTCAAGAGAGGCCTCCAAGGGCGTGTAGCCACTCTCCAAATCGCTTTTCCAGCCACGGTAGCATTTATCAACGCGCAGGCTGTCCATGGCATAGAGACCAAAGTCGCGAATGTCAAACGCTTGGCCAGCTTTCCAAATGGCTGCGTAGAGGGCGGGAATTTGGTCTACAGGCGCATGCAGCTCCCAGCCGAGTTCGCCCACATAGTTGACCCGCATGGCGAGCATTTTTCCAGTGACGGTGGTGATTTCTCGGGCCGTGAGCCACGGGAACCCGGCGTTGGATAAATCGTCTTTTGTCACTTGGCTGAGCACATCGCGGGCGCGGGGGCCTGCAACGATCAGGGTGCCGAGTTGGGCCGAGATGTCTGTTACGTGAATCGGGCTGTTCTCCGGCAAGGATTGGCGCAGAACGTCCATGTCATGGGTCGCGGCAATCGCCGCGCTGATGATGTAGAAATGGTCTTCTGCCAAGCGGGTGATGGTGAATTCGCTGAGCAGCTTGCCTGTAGGCGTGAGCGCGTAGGCCAATGAAACACGGCCGAGGCTTGGCAGCTTGGAGCACGA
>CANJNX010000125.1 GCA_947475495.1 Comamonadaceae bacterium
CTTGCGTTTTGCAGTGAAAACCGGGTGGACCTTCTCATCGTGGACTACATGATGCCGGAGATGGATGGGATTGCATTGATTCGGCAGTTGCGTTACCTCGCATCGCAAGCCAGCACACCTGTTTTGATGGTGACCGCCAACGAAGCAAAGTCGGTGCGTTACGACGCCTTGGCGTCGGGCGCAGATGACTTCATCACCAAGCCAGTCGATGCGGTGGAATTTTTAGCCCGCAGCCGCAATATGCTCAAACTCAGCGCAGCCACCCGAGCGCTGCATGAGCGCGCGCAATGGTTGCACCAAGAAGTCCAACAGGCCACGCTCAAAATTCGCGAGCGCGAAAGAGACACCGTCATGCACTTGGCACAGCTGGCCCAATACCGAGATGCTGAAACAGGCGCACATATTTTGCGCATGGCGCACTACTCCGCACGCATTGCCAAGCAACTGGGGTTCTCTTTGGAAGACCAAGAACTGCTCTTGGATGCCGCTGCCATGCACGACATTGGCAAGGTGGGCATTCCTGATGCACTCTTGTGCAAGCCTGGAAAATTCGAGCCACATGAATTTGAGGCGATGAAAGCACATACGCGCTTGGGCTTTGATCTGATTAAAGACAGCCAGTCCGAAATCTTGCAAGCCGGCGCAGCCGTGGCTTTGGGGCACCATGAGAAATTTGATGGTTCGGGTTACCCCAGTGGACTCAAAGGGGAAAACATTCCGATTTTTTGTCGCATCGTTGCGGTCGCCGATGTCTTTGATTCACTGACCTCCAAACGGCCTTACAAACCGGCGTGGCCTCTTGAGGAAGCGGCGCAGTACCTGCGCGATGGCGCAGGCACCCATTTTGATCCCCGCTGTGTAGAGGCTTTTCTCCAAGCGTGGAGCGATATTCTCCGCATCCGCGAACGTTTCGCTGATGCAGAAGACCCCGCGGCGCTTTAGCGAACGACCAAGACGGCGGTGGTGGTGTGGGTGAGTACCTGTTGGGTTTCACTTCCCAGTAAGAGCCGCTTAATCCCTCGGCGGCCATGGGACGCCATGACAATCAAATCACACGCATGTTTTTTGGCCGTGGCGATGATGGCGTTGGAGACGACATCTGACTTGCTCACGACGGCTTTGGCTGTGATGCCTTTGGCTGTGGCGGTTTTTTTAACGGCATCCACAATCGCTTGCCCGTTGTCAGCCCATTGGGCCTCAATGCGTTTGATTTCTTCGACGTCGAGCACAATGCCGCCTTCGAAATAACTGACAGGGTAGGGTGGTACGACTTGAAGAACCACCAACTCCGCCTTGCACGATTGCGCAAGTTCCATGGCCTGGGTCACCGCTCTTTTGGACAGCTTGGAGCCATCGGTCGCGACTAAAATTCGTGTGTACATAGCAGCCTCTCGCATTGTGAAGTCTCAAGGTTACGCCTTGGCACCTGAAGAAGCTTTGATATGCATCAAGCGATAAGCATTTAAGCAAGGCACACTACGGCTTATGTCTATTGCTACGATTTCGCAGCCCTTTTCTGAGATACCCCACCCCGAAGTGGCACAGGCCAATGTACTGGCAGTGCTTGATGACCCCCACGAGTGGTCTGCATTTAGCCGACCCTGTGCTGACAACGCGGACCTGTGGGAGTCCAGTGTAGTGATCGAAGGCATGCACTGTGCGGCTTGCTCGGTGACTGTGGAGGACGCTTTGCGTGCCATGCCCGGTGTCATCAGTGCCCGCGTCAGCGCGGCAAGCCAACGGGCCACCGTGCGCTGGTCGCCAGAGCAGGTGCTGCCATCGCAATGGATGCAGGCGGTGCAAGGCAGTGGCTACCGCGCCGTTCCCGCCAATGACGTTTTTATCGCTGAACGCCGAAAACTTGAAACGCGAAAAGCCCTGTGGCGCTGGCTGGTGGCAGGCCTGTGCATGATGCAAGTCATGATGTATGCCTACCCTGCGTACATTGCCCATGCCGGAGACCTCACACCCGAAATGGAGCAACTGTTGCGTTGGGCTTCGTGGGTATTGACGCTGCCGGTCCTGCTTTTTTCGTGTGGCCCCTTTTTCAGCCGCGCTTGGCAGGATGTACTTGCGCGCCGTGTCAGCATGGATTTGCCTGTCGCCTTAGGCATTGGCATTACCTTTGCCGTCAGCACAGCCGGCACGTTTGAGCCGCAGGGTATGTTTGGCGCCGAGGTGTATTTCGACTCGCTGACCATGTTTGTTTTCTTTTTGCTCAGTGGGCGTTGGCTGGAGTTGCGCTTGCGCGACCGGACCGCAGGCGCATTGGAAGTCTTGATGAACCGTCTGCCAGAGAGTGCAGAACGCCAGTGCGCCGATGGCAGTTTCGAGCGCGTTGCCGTCCGACGGATTGCGGTAGGGGATGTGTTGCGGCTGTACCCCGGCGAGGCGATTCCTGTCGATGGCGTGGTTGCGTTTGGTCGCAGTGAAGTGGATGAAGCCCTACTTACCGGCGAGTCGCACCCACTCCAGCGGACCGTGGGCATGGCGGTGCTTGCCGGAAGCCATAACCTGGGTGCAACCTTGGGTGTCAAGGTCACCGCCATTGGCAAAGACACCCGTTTTTCTGAAATCGTTTCGCTGATGGAAAGCGCCTCGGCCAGCAAACCTGCGGTGGCGGTGTTGGCAGACCGTTTGGCAAAACCCTTTTTGCTGGGTGTGTTGGCGTGTTCCGCACTTGCCGCTGCGTGGTGGTGGGGGCGCAACCCCGAACATGCTTTGATGGTTGCGGTGGCGGTTTTGGTTGTCACCTGTCCTTGCGCTTTGTCCTTGGCTACACCTGCGGCGATGTTGGCCGCTGCGGGGCGTTTGGCACGTGGCGGCGTTTTGGTGCGTCAACTCCAAGCACTGGAGTCCTTATCCAAGGTGGACACCGTGGTTTTTGACAAAACCGGCACCTTAACCCGCGACGCCTTGGGGGTCGCATCGATCAGTTGCCGCGAAGGCTTTGAGCCAGCGCAGGCCTTAGCGCTTGCTGCGGCGATGGGCTTTCACTCGCGCCACCCTGCGTCGCAAGCGCTGTACCGCGCTTGGCTGCAGTCTTCAGGCAGCGGCTTGCCTTTGCCAGTGTGCGACGCAGTCAGCGAATCAGCCGGAGAAGGCCTGAAGGGTGAGGTGCTTCTGGGCGGTGTGATGCGGTCGCTGCGCTTGGGTTCCGCGCTTTTTTGTGACGTCGAGCCGGGGGCGGGGGAGCCCACGCGCGGGGGGCCGCAGGTCTTTCTCAGCGACACACACGGTTGGTTGGCAAGCTTTCATTTGGTCGAGGATGTGCGCGCCGATGCGCCAGCGACCATCCAGGCCCTCAAAGCCATGAAGATCGATGTGCGCTTGATGTCCGGTGATGCCAGCCCTGCGGTCAACACCGTAGCTTCGCTCTTGGGTTTGGAAGCGGCGCAAGGCGATTGTTCGCCTGCGGACAAACTGGCGGGCCTGCGCGTTTTGCAAGCCCAAGGTAAGACAGTTGCGATGGTGGGCGACGGCCTCAACGACGGCCCCATCTTGGCTGGGGCCCATGTTTCGTTTGCGTTTGGGCAGTCTTTGGCGATCACCCAAGCCCGGGCAGATTTTGTCGTGCTGGGAGACAAGCTCATGGCCATTGCACAATCGGTTCATTTGGCACGGCGCACCATGGCGGTGGTGCGGCAAAATCTCTGGTGGGCTTTGATTTACAACAGCGCGTGTGTTCCTTTGGCCGTGGTGGGTTGGCTTCCCGCATGGTTGGCGGGGCTTGGAATGGCAGCGAGCTCTTTGGGCGTGGTGGCCAACGCCATGCGCTTAAGCCACAACGGCGCTGATCTGGATCACCCTTACATCTAAGGATGCAAATTTTTATGGATATCTTGTACTTGCTCATCCCCTTGTCGGTCGTTTTGGTTTTCTTCATCTTGGGCGGCCTGTGGTGGGCCATAGACCGGGGCCAATTTGACGATATTGAGTCTGAAGGCGAGCGAATTTTGCGAGATTCTTGAGATTTCCTATTAAAAATAAGGGCTTTTTTCACGCCTTTTGATTTGGATCAAACCCAGGTGAATTGCAAACCCTGACACTTCCCTCTGAGACTAATCAAAGAGGTGAATATGGCATTTGCAAATCAGCAGGCGGGTAGCTACAACGACACCGTTGTACGTCAATTCGCCATCATGACAGTGGTTTGGGGTGTGGTTGGCATGCTCGTGGGCGTGATCATTGCGGCCCAGTTGGCATGGCCTGAACTCAATTTCGGCATTCCCTGGTTGAGCTATGGGCGGCTGCGGCCCTTGCACACCAACGCGGTGATTTTTGCATTTGGGGGCTGTGGCTTGTTTGCCTCGGCGTATTACGTGGTGCAGCGTACCTGCCATGTCCGACTTTTTGCAGACAAGTTGGCCTCTTTTACCTTTTGGGGTTGGCAGCTGGTCATCCTGGCCGCAGCGATTTCCTTGCCATTGGGATTCACCCAAGGCAAAGAA
>CANJNX010000126.1 GCA_947475495.1 Comamonadaceae bacterium
GAACAATGCAGCCACATCGGGCTGGCCTTCAACGTCGGCCTTGTTCGCGAAATACAAATAACGGCGGTTGGCCTGTGACTCGCCTGCGAAGGCGGCTTTCAGGTTGTCTTCCGTTTTGGAGCCTTTAAGTGCTGCCATGGAAATCTCCTAAGGGTTAAAGAAAACGCGTTTGCTTTGAGCAACAATTTGCCAAAGACGCTGTTAGCTTAACTGGCGGAGATGACGGCGTCTAATTGGCTCATTCAATGCCTCTCATTGAATAAGCCTATTGATAATGCATTATTCAAAGAGAGCGTCAAAACCGGTTTCAGGCTCAAAACGCTTGTTTCGCCAATACAGGCGCGAGGGGCCAGGCATAGCCCGCTCCGTGACCGAGTGGCGCGCGTCGCCCGGGTAACAAATCACGCGCTCCTCGTTTTCGTTGAATGCCTCTGGCATGACAAAGGGCGGTGGGCGCAGAGCCGCTTCCTTGAGCACGCTGGAAACCGTGGTGTGGCGTGATAAATGTGCCAAGCTCATGATTTGCGGCGGCGCGAGTTCAATACCGCGGCTCCAATACTGCTCCAATGCTTTGCGCGGTTGCAGCCAAGCGCTTTCTGTGGCTTCAACGTTGTCGTGTTGGGCACTCTGTCCATCGGGCATCGCGGCGACAAAAAAGCGGGTATCAAACCTTTTAGAAGTGACAGAAGGCAACTTAGGCGTCACCCAGCGAACCCAGGGTTGGACCGCACTGGTATGCAGTTGCAAGGCGTTGGCCGCCAAGCGTTCGTGAAAACTTCCCTGCGGGGGTGCTTTGACGTTCTCGTAAGGCTTGCCAAATAAAACGCCAGACTCTTCAAAGGTTTCACGCAAAGCTGCCACATACAAGCCCATCGCCGTTCCGGCTTCCAAAGTGGGTTCACCCAGGGCCTGCAGCATGTGGGGCAGGGCGAGGTCGAAATGCGGAATATGCGATGGCGCGCAGTCACTGGCATCAAGTTTTCCGCCAGGAAACACATAGGCACCACCAAGTACGTCGGAGAGACCATGGCGCTTGACCAAAAATACTTCCAAGCCGCCCGGGCTATCGCGCAGCATCACGACGGTCGCGGCGTCGCGGGGTGGGGCGGTGGGGATGTCAGAGTTCAATTCCATGGAAGTCACATTCGTTGCAAGGGTCGATGAAAGCCAGAGGCAGATGCAGTAGAGTATCTTCAGTTCATTATTGCGAGGATAAGTATGACTGTTGATTTCAAAAACCGTGTCGCCATTGTCACTGGCGCCGGAGGTGGCTTGGGTCGCCTGCATGCGCTGGGCTTGGCAGCCAGAGGCGCTAAGGTGGTGGTCAATGATTTGGGTGGCGCCCGCGATGGCTCTGGCGGCTCCGTGACACCTGCGCAATCGGTGGTGGATGAAATTCGCGCCGCGGGCGGAGAGGCTATTGCCAATGGCGCATCGGTGACCGACTTTGCTGCGGTTCAAGCCATGGTCAAGCAGGCCATCGATACCTGGGGGCGGGTCGACATTTTGGTCAACAACGCTGGAATTTTGCGCGACAAAAGCTTTGCCAAAATGGAAATCGAAGACTTTCGTTTGGTGATGGATGTTCACCTGATGGGCGCGGTGCACTGCACCAAAGCCGTGTGGCCGCACATGGTGGAGCAAAAATACGGACGCATTGTGATGACCACGTCGAGCAGCGGCTTGTATGGCAACTTTGGCCAAAGCAATTACGGCGCCGCCAAAATGGCTTTGGTGGGCTTGATGCAAACGCTGTCGATCGAAGGGGCGAAACACCATATCCACGTCAATTGCTTGGCGCCTACTGCTGCGACCCGCATGACCGAAGATTTGATGCCCGCGCCCGTGTTAGACGCCTTAAAGCCCGAAGCGGTTGTTCCAGCGATGTTGGTCTTGGTTGCGGAGAATGCGCCCACGCGAACGATTTTGTGTGCGGGAGCGGGTAGCGTCGAAGCGGCCCACATCACCATGACGTCTGGCAGCTGGATTGGCCTAGGCGAAGAAGCCCCAGAGCGTTTGCAAGCCGCGATGGCGCAGGTGCTGGATTCTTCGGGGTTCACCGTCCCGGCCAGTGGCGCAAACCAAGGCATGCATGAAGTGGCACGCGCCATGGAGCATTTAGGCAAATAAATCATCCATGGGTTGCAAATAGACCTTTGACCCTCATTTGAAACCATTGTGTGCTACCTTTGAACTTGGTTGACGTATAGAGAGGGCCTATGGGCATAGATAAAACGACACAGGCCCCAAGCGGTCTGAGCAATGAACGCTTGTTAGGAATTCGCCGGGGCCTAGAAAAAGAAAGCCTGCGCACGCACAGCAACGCCGCTTTGGCCATCAGCCCCCACCCGCAAGCGCTGGGCTCCGCACTGACCCACCCACATATCACCACCGATTTCAGCGAGTCGCAAATCGAATTGATCACCGGTGTTCACGCAGGCATCGAAGACTGCTTGGACGAACTGCGCCAAGTTCAAAAATACACTTTGCAGTCCATGGGTTCTGACATGTTGTGGGCCTCCAGCATGCCGTGTGAGTTGCCCAAGGACGAGGCGATTCCCTTAGGCCAATACGGCCACTCCAACGTGGGGCTTGCCAAAACCGTGTACCGCAGTGGCTTGGGCTACCGTTACGGTCGGCGCATGCAAACCATCTCGGGCATTCACTACAACTGGTCTATGCCAGACCTGTCCAGTGAAGCCTACTTTGGGCTGATCCGTAACTTTCGCCGGCATTCATTTCTATTGCTGTATTTGTTTGGCGCATCGCCTGCGGTCTGTTCTTCGTTTGTCGAAGGTCGACCCCATTCTTTGCAGGCCATTGCGCCGCACACCATGGGCTTGCCTTACGCAACCTCATTGCGCATGGGTCGCTTGGGTTACCAAAGCGATGCCCAAAGTGCATTGGCGGTGAGCTACAACAGCTTGGAAGGCTACGGCGCTTCTTTGCAGCAGGCGCTTACGGTGCCGTACCCGGCCTACGAAGCCATTGGCGTTCGCGCCGAGGACGGGAGCTACCGCCAACTGGGAACGAGCTTGCTGCAAATTGAAAACGAGTTTTACGGAACCATCCGACCCAAGCGTGTGATTTTTCAAGGCGAGCGGCCGTTGCACGCCCTGCGCGAGCGCGGTGTTGAATACGTCGAAGTGCGCTTGATGGATTTGGATCCGTTTGAGCCCTTGGGCATCAACGCCCAGACCCTGCGGTTTTTGGATGTGTTTTTGCTGTTTTGCCTCACCCAACCCAGCCCTAACGATACGCCCCAAGAAATCGCCGCTATAGCCCGCAACCAGCAGCGCGTAGCAGAGCGTGGACGCGAACCCGGTTTGGAATTGGAGCGCGGAGAAAAGACGGTGAGCTTGGCTGCATGGGGGAGCGAGTTGCTGGCAGGCTTAGCCCCGATAGCCAAAGCGCTGGACGCTGCCCACGGCACTTCGGATTACAGCGCCTCGCTTGCTGCGGCCGAACAAGGCTTGCGCGACCCCGACACTTTGCCCTCAGCCCGCGTGTTGCGCGCCATAGCATCATCCGCAGATGGATCATTTGCCAGTTTTGTCCAAGCGCAATCCTTGCAGATCAAAACTGCGGAGTTGTCCCATGCGTTGACGGCTTCCGAGTTGGCCCACTTCCAAAAGTTGGCTGATATTTCCCATATCGACCAAGCCCGCAAAGAAGCTGCAGACAGCATGAGTTTTGAGCACTACTTAGCGCAATACCTTTCGCCTGAACGCTTAGGCACACCCGGGGCACGATAAAATACCGGATGGCTATTCAATGGTTTCCCGGTCACATGCACCTCACGCGCAAAGCGATTGGGGAGCGCATCAAAGACATCGACGTTGTTATTGAGATGCTGGACGCCCGCTTACCGGGCTCCAGCGCCAACCCCATGCTGGGTGACATCACCCACGGCAAACCCACCCTCAAAGTTCTCAACAAGCAAGACCTGGCAGACCCTGAGCGCACTGCGCTGTGGTTAGACCATTACAACGCGATTGACGGCGTGCGCGCCTTGCCGCTAGACGCCAGCATGACCACCCCCGCGCGGGCGCTGGTTGCCGCTTGCCATGCGCTTGCGCCCAACCGCGGCGGCATGGCCAAGCCCATGCGGGTGTTGATTTGCGGAATTCCTAACGTGGGTAAATCCACACTGATCAATACCCTCAAAGGCAAGCGTGCTGCCAAAACAGGGGATGAAGCGGGAGTCACCAAACTAGAGCAGCGCATTACCATTGCCGATGACTTTTATCTCTACGACACCCCGGGCCTCTTGTGGCCCCGCATCATCGTGGCAAAAAGCGGCTACAACTTGGCTGCCAGCGGCGCCATCGGTCGCAACGCGTTTAACGAAGAAGAGGTCGCGCTAGAACTGCTGGACTACCTGCGCCAAAACTACCCCAAGGCTTTGCAAGAGCGCTACAAAATAGAAAACGC
>CANJNX010000127.1 GCA_947475495.1 Comamonadaceae bacterium
AGCAAGTATCGCTTGGCACGCGTTCTAGGCGTGGGCTTCGCTTTGTGGCTGCTGCCGATGGCAGGCTTGGTCTGGGCCTGGGGTTGGGACGGTACGCTTGTGCAAATGGGGTGGTTTTTTACCAAGGCAGCTTTGCTGACTTTTGGTGGGGCCTATGCCGTGTTGCCCTATGTGTACCAAGGGGCGGTTGAGCATTTTGCTTGGCTTACTGGGCCACAAATGATGGACGGTTTGGCACTGGGCGAGACAACGCCCGGGCCGCTGATCATGGTGGTGGCGTATGTTGGATTTTTAGGGGGGTGGAGCAAAGCGGTTTTGGGGCCTGACTCCCTTTTTCTGGGGGCGGCTTTGGCTGCGCTGGTGGTGACATGGTTTACCTTTTTGCCTTCGTTTATTTTTATTTTGGCAGGCGGCCCCTTGGTTGAATCTACCCACGGCAAGCTTGCCTTGACTGCACCCCTGACAGCCATCACAGCTGCAGTGGTTGGGGTGATTGCCAGCTTGGCAGTGTTTTTCTTGGTGCATCTCGCCTACCAGCCCGCTCAAGGTGGCAACCCTGCATCTCTTGACTGGGCCGCTTTGTTGATCGCAGTGCTTGCCGGGTTTGCTCTGATGCGACTGAAGTGGGGAGTGGTTATGGTCATCGCCTGTTGCGCAATTGTGGGCGTGGCGCACCGGGCTCTTTTTTAGTCTCATTTTTTCATTGTTTATATGCCGCGTTTTGCTGCCAACCTCAGTTTTCAATACAACGAATACGCTTTTCTCGACCGTTTTGCGGCTGCAGCAAGCGATGGTTTTCAAGGCGTGGAGTTTTTATTTCCCTACGCTTTTGCGCCATCCGTCTTGGCCGAGCAACTGCAACGCCATGGGCTGGAACAGGTTCTATTTAACGCGCCGCCAGCGGGAAAAACCTTGGCCGATATGGCCACCGCGTGGGAGCGCGGCGAGCGCGGTACAGCATGCTTGCCCGGACGCGAAGCAGAGTTTCAAGCAGGCATCGGCCAGGCTTTGGCGTATGCAGCCGCTTTGAACTGCAGGCGCATTCATGTGATGGCAGGCCTCGCACCCGATGGCGTGGATCGAAAAATACTTTACGCGACCTATGTCAACAATCTGCGCTGGGCAGCAACACTCGCCGCAAGCGCGGGAGTCTGTCTGATGATCGAGCCCATCAATGGACGCGATATGCCCGGGTATTTTTTGCAATACCAAGCCGATGCCCACGCCGTGGTGCGCGAAGTTGGCTCAGCGCATGTGCAGGTCCAAATGGATATCTACCATTGCCAAACCATGGAAGGTGACATCCTCCACGCACTGCACACTTACTTGCCAAGCGGGAACGTAGGCCATTTGCAAATCGCAGGTGTTCCCACGCGCAACGAGCCCGATCAGGGCGAGCTCGCATGCGTCGCTATTTTTGAAGCGATTGACCGCTTGGGATACACCGGCTGGATCGGTTGCGAGTACCGCCCCGTGCGTGGCACAGCGCCCCACGCCACGCGTGACGGTTTAGGTTGGATGCCCCGGTAACAGCCCCGCTAACAGCCCAGTTGGTTGGCCAGGTCGCTCAGGTCTTGCGCATGGAGGTCATGGGCTGCGCGGGGGCTGACGTCTTTGGGCCGGCCTAAGCCGAGCTCCTGCGGCCGCTCCACATAGGCCGTTTGCAAGCCGCATGCTTTTGCGCCCTCGAGATCGTCGTGGTGTGCCGCAACCAGCATGACCGCATGCGGTGCGACATCAAAGATGCGCGCAACACCAAGATAGGTTGTCGGGTCCGGTTTATAAGCGTGGAACACCTCGGCGCTCAAAATGCAATCCCAAGGCAATCCTGCGCTTTTGGACATGCGCGTGAGTAAATTGACATTGCCATTGGACAGGGTGCAAAGAATGTATTTTTGTTTGAGGCGGTGCAATGCTGCTACGGTGTCGGGCCAGGGCTGAAGCCGGTGCCAAACGCGATTGAGGTGTTTTTTTTGGGCTTCGCTCAAATGGTCCAAGCCAAACTCGGACAACAGTCCATCCAAAATCAGTCGGTGTAAATCATCAATCAAGGTCCAAGGCAGTTCGCCTTGCATCACGCGGGCCATCGCGGGTTGGTAGCCCTTGCGCCAAGCCAGCGCAAAGGCGTCGCCATCCACTTGCGGGTAAAGCTCAGCCATCTCCTTTTGTATGCTGCCATGCCAATCCACCACGGTTCCAAAAATATCAAAGGCAAGCACTTGGATGGCACGGTGATCGCCCTGGGCGTTTTGAATGGAAGGTGAATTCACAGCTGCGGCTCCATGGTTGGGCGGGGTTTTAGCAGTGTACTAAGCGTGGCATCATGGTGGCTTCATTGCCCCAGGAGTTTCGCATGACCGCCCGCCTTCCCGATGCCGCGTTGAGCCCCACCCAAGCCCTAGACCACGTCAGCCACGCGTGGGACACAGACATTGTGGCGCGCCTGACAGACTATGTCGCCATTCCAGCCAAGTCACCCATGTTTGATGCTGCGTGGGACGCCAACGGCCTCTTAGAGACGGTGGTACGCAACACCGCGCAGTGGATCGAGTCCCAAAAGGTAGCTGGCTTGCGCGTTGAAATCATCCGTTTACCCGGACGCACACCGGTCTTGTTTTTTGAAATCGACGCCACGCGCAGCGCCGCCTTGGCCACGACACAAACGGTTTTGATGTATGGCCACTTAGACAAGCAGCCGGAGTTTTCGGGTTGGCGCAAAGACCTGGGGCCGTGGACCCCGAAATACGAAGACGGCAAACTCTACGGCCGCGGCAGCGCCGACGATGGCTATGCCGCTTACGCCGCGATCGCGGCCATTCAGGCCCTCAAAAACCAAGGCGTGGGTCACCCGCGCATTGTCGGCTTGATTGAAACCTGTGAAGAAAGCGGCTCCTACGATTTGATGCCGTACATCGACGCTCTAAGGCCGCGCTTGGGCGAGGTCGGCTTGGTGGTGTGCCTGGACTCTGGTGCGGGCAACTACGATCAGCTGTGGCTTACCAACAGTCTGCGCGGCATGGTCAGCGGCGTTTTAAAAGTAGAAATTTTGACCGAGGGTGTTCATTCAGGCGACGCCAGTGGCTTGGTGCCGTCGAGCTTTCGCATCATGCGCCAAGTTCTTGACCGCTTAGAAGACAGCGCCACCGGGCGCTTGTTGCCCGCGAGTTTTCACTGCGAAGTCCCTTCTGAGCGCCTCGCGCAAGCGCAAGCCACGGCCGACATATTGGGCGATGAAATTTACAAACGGTTTCCTTGGGCGCATTACGACTGTGGCGGCGCCACGCAGTTTGCTTTGCCCACCACCACCGATCCTTTGCAGGCTTTGCTCAACCGAACGTGGAACCCCACCTTAAGCGTGACAGGTGTCGAAGGAATGCCCGAACTGAGCAATGCCGGCAATGTGTTGCGCCCCTACACCGCATTCAAACTTTCGTTGCGTTTGCCGCCCCTCGTAGAAGCCGCTCCTGCGGTTGCACAACTCAAGGCCTTGCTTGAAGACAACGCGCCCTACCAAGCGCGGGTGACTTTTGAAAAAGCTGCGGGGGCCACGGGCTGGAACGCACCAGACACAGCGCCTTGGCTGGAGTTGGCACTCGATGGCGCATCCCAAGCGCACTTTGGCGCCTCCTGCGGCTACATCGGCCAAGGTGGAACGATACCGCTGATGAACATGCTCAGCCTGGGTTTTCCAAAGGCGCAAATGATGGTGTGTGGCGTGTTGGGGCCCAAAAGCAACGCGCATGGGCCCAATGAATTTTTGCATGTGCCCTATGCCAAAAAACTCACTGCGGCTGTGGCGCAGGTGATTGCGAGCTTGCCATGAACGCGCCCACTGCAATTGCTTTGCACAACCGCAGCGGCGACACACTGGCCGCTTGGGATTACGCCAGCCACACCCATTCAAACGAAAACGCCAAAGCCCAAGTGATCTTGGTGCACGGACTGGGCGAACATGCCGGGCGGTACGGCCATGTGGCTGCGGCTTTGCAAGCGGCGGGTTGCGCTGTTCGAACCTACGACCAGTGTGGTCACGGCAAATCCTATGGCGCGCCTGGCAGTTTGCCCAGCGACACCCGTTTGCTTGACGACTTGGCTGACGTGATCGACGCAACCCGCGCCACGATGCCAGCCGGACAAAAGCTTGTTTTACTCGGCCACAGCATGGGCGGTTTGGTGGTGGCCAGTGTGGTCGCTCGCAAGATGCGCCCAGTGGATGCTGTGGTGCTTTCATCGCCCGCGCTCGACCCCGGATTGAATGGCATTCAAAAAATGCTGTTGGCCACCTTGCCAGCTATCGTTCCCAACTTACGTATTGGCAACGGGCTAGATGCCACCTGGATTTGCCGCGACAGCGCGGTGGTTGCCGCCTACCGCGCCGACCCCTTGGTTCATGACCGCATTGCTGCACGTTTGGCCAAGTTCATTGC
>CANJNX010000128.1 GCA_947475495.1 Comamonadaceae bacterium
CAATTAATCGCAGCGCCATCGACCACCAAGGTTCATGGACGTACAGCCATACGTGTCAATATCACCAACCACCGCACCACCCATGCCGATTTGGCCTTGCTGGTGCGGGAGGTGGAACGCATTGCGCTGTCCTGACCGCCAGACATGGTTTTTTTGAGGATTTCTCGGGAATAATCAGCGTATGAAACTTTGCATCTTGGACAACGACACCATCGACGAGGCCTTGGTTGGGGTGTACGGAAGTTACGGCGCCATGCTGGAAAAAGTGCTGCGGGAGGCGGGCGCTACAAGCTGGGCCATGGATTGCTTTCGCACCGAGCACGGGCAATACCCGGCCTCTTTTGCAGACTACGACGCGGTTTTACTCACTGGCAGCAAAGCCGATTCCTTCTCCGATGCCCCCTGGGTGGTGGAACTGCGGCGACGCGTGACAGCGCTGTTGGCGACCGATACCAAACTCTTGGGTGTGTGCTTCGGGCACCAGTTGATTGCTTTGTGCATGGGCGCCAAAGTGGGTCGCGCGCCCCAAGGCTGGGTGACGGGTCGCCACAGCTACCAATGGCACGCCGAAGATCTTGCAAAGAATCAGCGCGAAGGTTTCGCTCTGCTTGCCAGCCACCAGGACCAGGTGATGGAGTTGCCGCAGGGCGCCCGACTGCTCGCTAGCAGCGCGCACTGCCCTATTGCCGCCTACGCCAAAGGCAATGAAGTTCTGTGCATTCAACCCCACCCAGAGTTTGTGGAGGATTACAGTGCCTACCTCTTAAACAAACGCCGTACGCTCTTGGGCGACGCCCATTACACACGCAGCATGGAAAGCCTTCAGCACGGACATGAGGGTGTGGATTTCGCAAAAGTCATGCTCGAATTCATTCAAAACGGCGCCAGCCGTTTTCAGAACGCTGCGGCATAACGCTGCATTTCCCAGTCGCTCACATGCAGGTTGAATGCATCCCACTCTGCGCGCTTGAGTGAAATGAATTGCTGACAAAACGCATCGCCCACCAAGCCGCGTAAAACCCGATCGGCCTCCAAAGCCGACACCGCTTCTTCCAGGTTGCGTGGCAGTTGCGCAGGCATAACCAGCCCTTGGGCTCGGCGTTCGTAAAGGTCTTCATTGCAAGGGGTGGGTGCTTGCATTCCTTGGTCGATGCCGTTCAATCCTGCAGACAGGGTGGCTGCGATGGCGGCATAGACATTGCACGAGGGATCGGGCAAACGCCACTCGATGCGCCCTTGCACGGTGCGTACCACGCAGGTTCGGTTGTTGTCGCCATAGGCTTTCCACACGGGAGACCACGTGGTTCCTGATGCACTGTGGCTAGTGGCCAGGCGTTTGTAACTGTTGACCGTGGGCGCGCACAAGGCGCTGAGCGCATCGGCGTGGTGCAAGAGGCCGGCTGCAAACTGGTGTCCCTGCGTGCTCAGACCCAGCGCACCCGCTGCATCGGCAAAAATGGCTTGGCCTTGGGCGTTTGTTACGCTGAGGTGGAAATGCAGACCACTGCCTGGCGCATGGGCCAGCGGCTTGGCCATGCAGCTAAACACCATGCCATGCTTTTGGGCGATGGCATGGGCCGTCATCTTGAACAACATGAAGCGATCGGCCGCAGCCAAAGCATCGTCAAAGCGGTAATTGATTTCGTACTGACCGCAGGCGTCTTCGTGGTCTATTTGCTGCAAGTCAAAGCCCAATTGCACCAAGGTGCTGCGCATGTCTTCCATGAACGCGGCATTGCGGTGAATGGACTTCAAATCGTACGAAGGCTTGTCAAGTTGGTCCTCACGGTCTGCCACTTGCCATTGGCCGCGGTGCCCTTGGTTCAAAAGAAAGAACTCAGGCTCAACTCCCACCCACAGCGTCCAACCAAGGGCTTTGAGGCGCTGCAACACCGACTTGAGCAGTTGGCGTGAACAGGTATCAAGCACTTCGCCACCGGCATAGCCGTCGCACACGGCATGGGCCACCCCTGGCATAAAGGGCAAGGGCCGCAGAGACTCCACATTGACGCGGCCGTAGTATTCACTGCGCGCACCAAAGCGCGGCAAACCCGTACCCCAAATGCTAGGCCCGGCAAAACCAGCGCCCTGCTCTACCCATTCTTGGAGATGCTCTACCGGGACCAACTTGCCTTTAGCCACACCATGCAGGTCACAAAACTGGGTCAGAATGGAATGAATGCCTTGTGACTTGAGGCCCTCGATGACAGATTGGTAGGTTTGCATAGGCTATCCGATGGCCACGGTTTCCATGCGGATGGCCGCTGCAATTTCGCGCTCACGCCGGCGCGTCTGGCGGGCCACCCAGATGCTGTAGCCCACGATTACGGCTGTTACTGTCACGATCAACAAAGTAGCTGCTGCGTAAATCGTGGGGTTGATACCGCGCCGGGCGTAGCCAAATATCACCTGGGGCAAGGTGCTTACACCGGGGCCCGACAAAAACTCCGAAATCACCACGTCGTCAAAGGACAGCGTGAATGACAGCAAAAACGCCGCCAAAATAGCCTGTGCAATATTGGGCAAGGTGACCAAAAAGAACACCTGGATTGGCCGTGCGCCCAGATCCATGGCCGCCTCTTCCAATGATTTGTTCACTTCCAGCAAACGCGACTGAACAACCACCATGGCGTAGGCCATTCCCAAGAGCGTGTGGCCCAGGACAATGGTCAGCAGGCCGCGCTCGGGCCAGCCAAACGCGTTTTGAATACCTACCATCAAGAGCAGCAAGGACAGGCCAATCACCACCTCGGGCATCACCAATGGGGCATTGACCATGCCGGAGAACAGGGTGCGGCCAAAAAAACGCCGGTAGCGCACCAAGACAAAGGCGCAAAAGGTTCCCAACACGGCAGAAAGCACGCCAGTGGTCAAGGCCACTTTGAGGGAGAGCCAAAACCCCTCCACAATTTTGCTGTCTTTGCCCAGCGCCTCATACCAACGCAGGGAAAAACCCGTGAAGACAGAGTCTTGGCGCGTGCTGTTAAAGGAAAACAGCATCATAAAAAACAAAGGGGTGTACAGGAAAAAAAACACCAACGCCATCCATATTTTGCCGATATGGTTTTCAAGAAATGTTTTCATCGTGCGCTCCTTAGGACTTGGCTGCATCGGGTGCAGCGGAGCCGGTGTAGTGGTAATAAATCGCCAGCGGCACGATGATCAAGCCAATCATGGCAACAGCCAAGGCACTGGCGCGCGGCCAGTTGTTGCTTGCGAACATTTCGTCCCAGACCACACGCCCAATCATGAGATTTTCCGGGCCGCCCAGAAGCGAAGGGATCACAAACTCACCCACACAGGGAATAAACACCAGCATAAAGCCCGCCACAATGCCGGCCTTGGACAGCGGAACTGTCACCAGCCAAAAGGCCTTGAAGGGACTCGCGCCCAAGTCGTAGGCGGCTTCAAGCAGGCGAAAGTCCATCTTCACCAGGTTGGCATACAAGGGCAGCACCATAAAGGGCAGGTACACATAGGTCATCCCCACGAGCATGGAGACATTGGTGTAGAGCATCTGGATGGGCTCACTTGTCACACCCAACGCCATCAAGAGATGGTTCACCACCCCTTGGTCAGCCAAGATCCCTTTCCAGGCATAGACGCGCAGTAAAAAAGAAGTCCAAAACGGCAGCATCACCATCATCAGCAAAGCCGGGCGAACACTTGGCGCCGAACGGGCAATGAAATAGGCAAAGGGGTAGCCAATCAAGAGACACAAGACAGCGGTGCACAGCGCGTACCAAATCGAGCGCAAGTAGGCCTCGACATACAGCGTCTCCAACCACCTGCCCTCTTCGCTGTCGCGAAAAATCGAAATGTAGTTTTCGTATTTGAGTTGAAGAATGCCGGTCTCGGCATCCCAGATCGGCTTGAAGGGATGAATGTCACTGCCCATGTCCACAAAGCTGATGTAGAGCAGGATCAGAAATGGCAACAAGAAAAACAGCAGCAGCCACGCAAATGGCACACCAATAACAAAGCCCCGTCCAGGCAAGCGTTTCAAAAGAGCAACCATGGCGGCCTCCTTTATGAGCGCAGAACCACAGCAGAGCGGGTGCCCCACCAGAAGAACACCTTGTCTTCCCACGTGATATCACTTAAATCGTGGCGCGTAGTGTTGGCTTCGGTAATTTTGATGCGGCTGCCGTCGCTGGCAATCACAATGTAGGTGTTGTACGAGCCAAAGTAGGCGATCTCTTTGACCGTGCCAGAGAACAGGTTGACGTCCACATTGGGACGGGTTTTGCTAATTTCAATTTTCTCGGGGCGAATCGCTACCGCCACGGGCATGTTCAGTGCGCCACTGACACCATGGCCCACGCCCACCACACCGAGCTTGGTGGTGATGGCGCAATGGTCGGGCTGGTCTACGCTCAGGGTCCCTTCAAGCAAATTAACGTTACCAATAAAGTCGGCC
>CANJNX010000129.1 GCA_947475495.1 Comamonadaceae bacterium
GGGTTACAAGGCGCAAGCCACGGGTAACAAACTCAACCTGGCAGTCGGCTACTCTCATCCTGTCAATATTGATATGCCTGCTGGCATTTCTGTTGCGACCCCAACGCCCACAGAAATTTTGATCAAAGGCGCTGACCGTCAGCGCGTTGGCCAAATTGCTGCTGAGATTCGTGATGTGCGTCCTCCTGAGCCTTACAAGGGCAAAGGCATCCGTTATTCGGATGAGAAGATCACCATCAAAGAAACTAAGAAGAAATAAGGAGCTGCACTATGTTGACCAAAAAAGAGCAACGTCTTCGCAGGTCGCGTCAAACGCGTATCCGTATTGCAAGTCAAGGCGTAGCCCGTCTGACTGTCAATCGTACAAATCTGCATATTTACGCCAGCGTTATTTCCGGCGACGGAAGCAAGGTATTGGCGACCGCATCGACAGCAGAAGTCGATGTTCGCAAAGCATTGGGTGGTGCAGGCAAAGGCAGCAATGTCGCCGCAGCCCAGTTAATTGGTAAGCGCGTGGCTGAAAAAGCCAAAGCGGTTGGCGTTGAAAAAGTCGCATTCGATCGTGCAGGTTTTGCATACCACGGCCGTGTTAAGGCTTTGGCAGATGCAGCGCGTGAAGCTGGCTTGCAGTTCTAAGCAGATCGGAAATAAAGATGGCTAAAGTTCAAGGAAAAATGCAGGGTAAGGCTGAAGGGCCTGAGGACGGACTGCGCGAAAAAATGATCGCGATCAACCGCGTGACCAAAGTGGTGAAGGGCGGCCGTATTCTCGGTTTTGCAGCACTCACGGTGGTTGGTGACGGTGACGGTCGCGTGGGTATGGGCAAGGGCAAGTCAAAAGAAGTGCCTGCGGCTGTACAAAAAGCGATGGAAGAAGCGCGCCGCAACATGGTGAAAGTGACGCTCAAAAATGGTTCGATCCACCACAAAGTGATGGGTCACCATGGCGCCGCCAATGTGATGATGGCACCCGCTCCCAAAGGGACTGGCATTATTGCTGGTGGTCCTATGCGCGCTGTGTTTGAAGTCATTGGTATCACCGATATCGTCGCTAAGAGCCACGGCTCAAGCAACCCTTACAACATGGTTCGCGCCACGCTAGATGCATTGTCGCTTTCGACAACGCCCGCTGAAGTTGCAGCAAAGCGCGGAAAAACCATTGAAGAGATCTTCGTTTAAGCGAGGACTTCACTATGACAACACCACAGCAAACAGTAAAAATCCAATTGGTACGTAGTCCAATTGGTTGCAAAGAAGCCCACCGTGCCACAGTGCGTGGTTTGGGTTTGCGCAAAATGGGAAGCACAAGCGAGTTGGAAGACACGCCTGCAGTTCGCGGCATGATCAATAAGATCAGCTACTTGGTTAAAGTGCTCTAAGGGGTTGATGATGGAACTCAATGGCATCAAGCCCGCAGGTGGGGCAAAGCACGCGAAACGTCGCGTCGGTCGTGGAATCGGTTCTGGCTTGGGTAAAACCGCTGGCCGTGGACACAAAGGTCAAAAGTCGCGTTCAGGCGGCTACCACAAGGTTGGATTTGAGGGCGGTCAAATGCCTATGCACCGCCGCTTGCCTAAGCGCGGTTTCAAATCCCATTTGCTGAAGTACAACGCTGAAGTCACGCTCACAGCCCTCGAGTTGTTGGGTATGCCTGAAGTGGATATCTTGACGCTCAAGCAAGCCGGTTTGGTGGGTCAAATCGCCAAAGTGGTCAAAGTGATTAATACCGGTGCGATCTCCAAAGCAGTGAAACTCACTGGTCTGGGTGTCACTGCCGGTGCCAAGGTCGCCATTGAAGCGGCTGGCGGAAGTGTTGCTTAAGTTTTAGGGCGTATTTGTGGCAACGAACGCAGCTCAATTAGCAAAAACCGACAAGTTCGGCGACCTGCGTCGTCGGCTTGTGTTTTTGTTGCTCGCGCTGGTGGTCTACCGTGTGGGTGCGCATATTCCTGTGCCCGGTATTGACCCCACGCAGCTGCAGCAGTTGTTTAAAGGCCAGCAAGGCGGCATATTGAGTTTGTTCAATATGTTCTCTGGCGGTGCCTTGTCGCGCTTTACTATTTTTGCGTTGGGAATCATGCCGTACATCTCGGCTTCGATCATCATGCAATTGCTTGGCTATGTATTGCCAACCTTTGAGCAATTGAAGAAAGAAGGCGAAGCAGGTCGCAGAAAGATCACGCAGTACACCCGCTATGGAACTTTAGGTTTGGCTTTGTTTCAGTCGATGGGTATTGCGCTTGCATTAGAAGCTTCGGCTGGCTTGGTGGTCACGCCTGGTATGGGTTTCCGTGTTACTTCGGTCGTGACACTTACTGCCGGAACCATGTTCCTCATGTGGTTGGGTGAACAAATCACCGAGCGCGGTTTGGGTAATGGTATTTCGATTTTGATTTTTGGTGGCATCGCGGCCGGTTTGCCTAGTGCGATCGGCGGATTGCTGGAGTTGGTGCGTACGGGTGCGATGAGCATTATTGTTGCATTGGTCATTGTGGTGCTGGTGGCATTGGTGACCTACTTCGTTGTTTTTGTTGAGCGTGGACAGCGCAAAATTTTGGTGAATTACGCTCGGCGTCAAGTGGGTAGCAAAGTGTATGGCGGTCAGTCCTCCCACTTGCCCTTGAAGCTCAATATGGCTGGTGTCATTCCCCCCATTTTTGCGTCATCGATTATTTTGTTGCCGGCAACGATTGCGAATTGGTTTAGTTCGGGTGAGTCCATGCGTTGGCTCAAAGACATCGCCGGAACCCTAAGCCCGGGCCAGCCCATTTATGTGATGCTGTATGCCAGTGCGATTGTGTTTTTCTGCTTTTTCTACACTGCGCTGGTATTTAACAGCCGGGAAACAGCCGATAACTTGAAGAAAAGTGGCGCGTTTATTCCAGGCATTCGCCCGGGAGACCAAACGGCGAAGTACATCGATAAGATTTTGTTGCGTTTAACTTTGGCTGGTGCAATCTACATCACGTTTGTATGTTTATTGCCGGAGTTTCTGATTTTGAAGTACAACGTGCCCTTCTATTTTGGCGGCACCTCTTTGTTAATTATTGTTGTGGTGACTATGGATTTCATGTCACAAGTGCAAAATTACATGATGTCACAACAGTATGAATCTTTGCTTAAAAAGGCAAGTTTCAAATCATCGTAAGGTGGTTGGTTTTTAATTTTGGTGATTCTGCGGTGCAGTCATACACGCAGAAATAGGTTTTAGGAGAAATGAGATGAAAGTATCAGCTTCGGTTAAGAAAATTTGCCGTAACTGCAAAATTATCCGTCGTAAAGGCGTTGTTCGCGTGATCTGTACAGATCCACGCCATAAACAACGCCAGGGTTAATTGCAAGAGTTTTAGAGGACGAAAATGGCACGTATCGCTGGCATCAATATTCCGCCGCAACAGCATTCCGAGATTGGCTTGACAGCCATTTTTGGTATCGGTCGCACCCGCGCTCGCAAAATTTGTGAGGCTTGTGGCATTGCATATTCCAAAAAGGTCAAAGATTTGACCGATGGTGATTTGGAAAAAATTCGCGACCAAATCGCACAGTTCACCATTGAAGGTGACTTGCGTCGCGAAACAACGATGAACATCAAGCGTTTGATGGACATTGGTTGCTACCGAGGCTTCCGCCATCGCCGCGGCCTTCCCATGCGTGGACAGCGTACGCGTACCAATGCGCGGACCCGCAAAGGTCCACGTAAGGCCGCCGCATCATTGAAGAAATAAGAGATTACTATGGCAAAAGCTCCTTCAAACAGCGCAGCACAACGTGTTCGCAAGAAAGTTCGTAAAAACGTTGCAGACGGCATCGCTCACGTGCATGCTTCTTTCAACAATACGATCATTACTATCACCGATCGCCAAGGCAATGCTTTGTCTTGGGCTTCTTCCGGTGGTCAAGGATTCAAAGGTTCACGTAAGTCCACTCCATTTGCTGCCCAGGTAGCTTCTGAAGTGGCAGGGCGTGCGGCTTTGGAACAAGGTATCAAAAACCTTGATGTTGAGATCAAAGGACCTGGTCCTGGTCGTGAGTCTTCAGTGCGTGCTTTGGCTGCATTGGGAATTCGCATCAACATGATTGCCGATGTGACTCCGGTACCGCACAACGGTTGCCGCCCACAAAAGCGTCGTCGCATCTAATTTTTAACAAGCCCACCGCCATCGGTTCTTGCCGTTGGCTCCCACACTCACTGTGTGGCAGATGATATGAAAAGGAAGTTCAAGTGGCACGCTATCTAGGCCCCAAGGCCAAACTCTCCCGCCGCGAAGGCACGGACCTTTTCCTCAAGAGCGCACGCCGTGCGATTGGAGACAAGGCCAAGTTCGACAGCAAGCCTGGGCAGCACGGCCGCACCAGTGGCTCGCGGACGTCCGACTACGGCATGCAATTGCGCGAGAAGCAAAAAGTCAAACGCATGTA
>CANJNX010000130.1 GCA_947475495.1 Comamonadaceae bacterium
AGACTGGGTCTGCTCCAAAGGCGGCTTTGTGCGTTCGAATGGCTTCTTCTGCAATTTCAAAAACACCAATACCTTCCACCCGGCTGGGCGTGCCTGTGAAGTATTTTGAAACGGTGTCGGAAGACAGGCCAATCGCTTCAAAAAGTTGCGCGCCGCAGTAGCTCATGTAGGTACTCACGCCCATTTTGGACATGATTTTTGACAGGCCCTTGCCCACGGCTTTGGTGTAGTTGTAAATGGCTTTTTCTGCAGTGAGATCCCCGGGCAAGTCTTTGCACACATGGGCCAGCGTTTCCATGGCCAAGTAGGGATGCACGGCTTCTGCGCCGTAACCGGCAAGAACTGCGAAGTGATGAACTTCGCGGGCGGTTCCGGTTTCTACGACCAAGCCCGCCGTGGTTCTCAAACCGCCCAACACCAAATGTTGGTGAATCGCCGACAAAGCCAAGAGTGCAGGGATTGCCACTTGGGTCGCTGACATGGCGCGGTCGCTGATGATGAGAATATTTTTACCACTCTTGATGGCATCAACCGCTTCGGCACACAGGGAAGCCAATTTCGCCTCTACCCCTTCACGGCCCCACGCCACCGGGTAGGTGATATCTAAGGTATAGCTTCTGAACTTGCCCTGGGTGTGGCGCTCAATATCGCGCAATTTCGCCATATCTTCAAAGTTGAGCACAGGCTGCGCAACTTCCAGCCGCATGGGCGGATTGACTTGGTTGATGTCAAGCAAATTGGGCTTGGGGCCCACAAACGAAACCAAAGACATCACGATCGCTTCGCGAATCGGGTCAATCGGTGGGTTGGTGACCTGCGCAAACAGCTGTTTAAAGTAGTTGTACAAAGGTTTGTTTTTGTCACTGAGAACCGCCAATGGGCTGTCATTGCCCATGGAACCTAATGCTTCTTCGCCCGCAGTGGCCATCGGGGCAATCAAAAACTTCAAGTCTTCTTGCGTGAATCCAAAGGCCTGTTGGCGGTCGAGCAAGCTCGTTTGGGAATCACTTGCGTTTGTTTGCACCCCGCTACCGACGACGTCGTCTAACTTGATCCGTAAATTCTCAATCCATTGCTTGTAGGGTTTGCTGTTGGCCAAACCCGATTTGAGTTCTTCGTCGTCAATCATCCGACCTTGCTCTAAGTCGATGAGGAACATTTTCCCGGGCTGCAAGCGCCATTTGCGAACAATTTTGTTTTCTGGAACTGGCAACACACCGGACTCCGAACCCATGATGACCAAGTCATCGTCGGTGATGCAGTAGCGCGAGGGCCGAAGACCATTGCGGTCCAAGGTCGCCCCAATTTGACGGCCATCGGTGAACACGATAGACGCCGGGCCGTCCCACGGCTCCAACATGGCTGCGTGGTACTCGTAAAACGCTTTGCGCCGCTCGTCCATGGTGGTGTGGTTTTCCCAGGGCTCGGGAATCATCATCATCATGGCTTGGCTGATGGGGTAACCCGCCATCGTCAAAAGCTCTAGGCAGTTGTCAAAGGTCGCTGTATCGGATTGGTCAGCGAAACTGATGGGATACAGTTTCTGTAAATCTTGCGCGAGCACGGGCGAAGACATCACACCCTCACGGGCTTTCATCCAGTTGTAGTTGCCCTTCACAGTATTGATTTCACCGTTGTGCGCAACATAACGGTACGGGTGGGCCAAGGGCCACTCCGGGAAGGTGTTGGTTGAAAAGCGCTGGTGAACCAAGCCCAAAGCCGATATGCAGCGCGCATCTTGCAGGTCATAAAAATAGGTACCTACTTGGTCTGCCAGCAGCAGCCCTTTGTAAATCACCGTGCGGCTTGACATGCTTGGAACGTAATATTCCTTGCTGTGCTTTAGGTTGAGGTGCTGAATGGCGGCGCTTGCGGTTTTGCGAATGACATACAGCTTGCGCTCCAGCGCATCTTGCACAATCACATCGTTGCCGCGGCCAATGAATACCTGGCGAATCACGGGTTCTTTTTCACGCACGGTGGGCGACATGGGCATGTCTGTATTGACCGGCACATCACGCCAGCCCAACAAGACCTGGCCCTCGGCCTTGATTGCACGCTCCATTTCCTGCTCGCACGCCAAACGCGAGGCATGCTCCTTGGGCAAGAAAATCATGCCAACGCCGTACTCCCCCGCGGGGGGTAGCGTTACACCGATGGATCCGTTAGGCGCTTCGCCCTTTCGGGCCATTTCTTCGCGGTACAAGGCATCGGGGAGCTGGATCAAAATCCCTGCGCCATCGCCCATTAACTTATCGGCTCCCACCGCGCCCCGGTGGTCTAAGTTTTCCAAAATCTTGAGCGCATTACTCACAATGCTGTGGCTCTTCTCGCCACGAATATGGGCCACAAACCCCACGCCACAGGCGTCGTGTTCACTGGAAGAAGAATACAGACCGTGGTCTTGAAGGTGCTTGATTTCGGCAGCCGTAGTCATGGCGCGCTCCTGAAAAATGAGAATGGAGACAGAGCCTACCGCAGTGCAGCAAAAACACCAAGCATTTTAATTGGGGTCAGATTCCAATTTAAATCGAAAAACCTTCGCCAATGGTTATTTGGGGACACATCAAAACTTTGGGTTCCTGTATTTGATGGGCCGCACACGCAGTTATGGCTTTGCAACTTTCGTCGGTCTGCCTGCCAAGGCTTTGATGGCGCGCCTGAGTGTCCTTTTTTGTACATCGACCAGAAACTCCGGTTCGCCCAAGGCCCATCCCCGCAGGGTGGCGTCGGTCAAGGCCGCCTGCTCGACTGCGTTAACACCCTCTTGCACCAATTGCGCATACGCCGCCTCGCGGGCAAATGGCGTATTACCCAACTCCCAAAACAAGGGGTGTGGGCTGATGAGCCGATCGGTTCTGCGCCCAAGGAAATGGGCAAACGAAGACCACGGATAGTCCCCGGCGTTTGCGACCATGCCTGCGCGCACCGGGTTCAGGTCAATATAGGCCATGCAAGCGAGTAAATAGCGCTCTGATTGAATCAGGGTTGACTTGAAACGGCCTTCCCATAAGGTTCCCGTGCGGCTTTGGCGGTCATTGAAGTAGCGCACATAGCGCCTGCCCACCGCCTGCATCATTTGGGCCAATCCTTGGGCTGTTTGAGGCGTAGCAAGCAAATGGAAATGGTTGCCCATCAACACATAGGCATGGATAGCCACCTCAAATTTATTGGAATTTTCTTCCAATAAATCCAACATCATCTGGTAGTCCGCAGCGGCGACAAATATCGGCTGACGGTTGTTACCACGCTGAATGATGTGGTGTGCAAAGCCCGGCAAGGTTAAACGGGGTAGGCGCGCCATGGCAATTTTTTAAACAATCAGATGCAGTACCCGGGGGCTTAGGCCCGAGGTACGCGAGGGCTACTTGCTTTTGGTAACACGCACTTTGCTTCCGCTTGTGACGATGGTCACGGCATCACCCGCCACAAGGATTTCGCTGGCCTTGGCTTGAACAATCGCGCGGCGGTCTCCGTTTTTAAGTTGCACCAGGATTTCGACAGCCTCCTCCCGGGTCGTCATGCGTTCAATCGCATTGCCCACGACGGCGCCCGCAACAGCCCCCAAAACACCCAAGGCCTGCTGCTCCCGTTGGACGCCGCTTGCGCCGCTGCCACCAATGGCTCCGATAACGCCACCCGCAGCAGCACCGATACCACTTTGGCTTCCGTCAACAGTGACAGGGCGTATAGAGATGACCACGCCCTCTTGAATGAAAGACATGATTTGCGCATCTTCACGGCGAATCACGTCAGGGCTGCTGCTGGCACACGCTGTCAAACCAGCAACCGCACACACAGCAAGGCCCAAAGACATCATTTTTTTCATACTTCATTTCCCTAAAATAAAAAAAGAGAGGCAATTCAATCGAAAATTGCAGCGCAAAACACAAGGAACGCGCTAAGGCGTCTTTTGGTTGTCAAGGCTATTGTCTACGGACAATGTAAACCGCGTGTCAAGCAACGTCTCCAAACCGAATTCGTGCAGCAATGCCTGTAAACGCTCCTCCGAACTGCGCTTTTTCTGCCCTGTGTACTTGGCCAAAATCAGTTCGTTTTTCATGCTGTGCTCCCAACCTACCAGCTCGGTCACCGTCACGTGGTAGCCCATCGCTTCCAGGTACAAACAGCGCAGCACGTTGGTGAGTTGGCTGCCCATCTCACGGGTGTGCAGCGGGTGGCGCCACAGCTCAGCCAAGGGCGTGCGCTGCAAGTTGAGCGCTTTGTTTTGATTCAGCGCGCGCGCGAGCTCGGCTTGGCAACAGGGCACAAGCACCATGTATTTGGCTTTCTTTTGTAAGCCAAACGCAATTGCGTCGTCGGTGGCGGTGTCGCAGGCGTGTAGTGCGGTAACCAC
>CANJNX010000131.1 GCA_947475495.1 Comamonadaceae bacterium
AGTTTGATGACTTTGTTGGGATAGGCTTGCGCCCATACGCTTGCGACGGGTAACAAAACCAAACTCAAAATACGCGCGCTCTTTATAAGATAACGGTGCATGGTGAAGTGTCCTTGAAGTGGGATAAGAGGTGAACAGTCATATTACATCCCTCCCAATGCGTTGCCTATGGGCGATAACCCCAAGGTCACATTGGCTTGGCTGTTATCCTTGACCCGTGAATTACGCCCAACTCCTCTTCCCTGATTTTTCGTTGATTCTGATTGGCTACCTGATTTGTCGATTTACCGCGCTGAACCGCTCCATTTGGGTGCATGTGGATGCTTTGGTCTACTACCTGCTGTTTCCCACGCTTTTGTTTTATTCCATTATCAAAAGCCCTTTGGACTTGGATGCGGCGGCCAAATTGGTGGGGGCGGGTTGGACCGTGGTTGCCGTGGGCGTGGCTTTGGCCTATGCCTTGCCCTATCTCCCTGGACTGCGAAAACACATGCCAGTGCGCTTGCATGCCGCCTCGGTACAGGTCGGTTTTCGGTTTAACTCCTTTATTGCGCTGGCTTTGGCCGAGCGTTTGGCCGGGCCTGCGGGATTGTTAGAAATTGCGGTGCTCATTGGCGTGTGCGTTCCCTTGGTGAATGTGGCCGCCGTTTGGCCCATGGCTCGGGGGAGTCAAAAACATTTTGGCAAAGAACTGCTCCGTAACCCCTTGATACTGGCCACGGCCTCGGGCCTGTTGGCCAACCTGTGTGGTTTGTCTTTGCCCCATTGGTTGGAACCTACGGTGAGTCGAATTGGCGCTTCTTCTTTGGCTTTGGGCTTGATGGCAGCAGGTGCCGGAATGCAAATTGGGGCCTTGGCCAATGGCAAAGTATTGGCCACCGCCGTCTTGCTCATTCGCCATTTGATTTCCCCGCTGGTGGCATTGGCAGCGGCGTATGCGTTTTCCTTGAGTGCCAGCCAAGCCACTATTTTGCTGGCGTACTCCGCTATCCCCACCGCGGCCACCTGCTATGTTTTGGCCAGCAAGATGGGCTATGACGGTGCGTATGTGGGGGGATTGGTCACCTTGTCGACCCTGCTTGGAATGCTCAGCCTGACTTTTTCTTTGGGATTTTTGCGGCCTTTGTATTTGGTTTAGGCGGCCTCTGGCTCTTGCGCCAAAGCCCAGGCCACGTGCTCGCGCACGATCGCACTAGGATGGTCCACGCGGCGCAGCAAGGCGCTGCGCCACTGGGGTTTTTCTAAAGACGAAGTGCGCATGGCGTTGCCCAGCGCGATGGACACATTGCGCAACCACTGCGCATGGCCAATGCGGCGAATGGGGCTGCCTTCGGTGTAGCGTAAAAATTCTTCCTCGCTCCAGTCCAACAAGCGCGTCAACGCGGCGCCTGTCAAACCCTCTCGACTGTCAAAGTCTTTCAAGTTGCTGAGCTGCGCGTATTTATTCCACGGACAAGCGAGTTGGCAGTCATCACACCCATAAATGCGGTTGCCCATCAGCGGGCGCAACTCCATCGCAATAGAGCCGGCGTATTCAATGGTGAGGTAAGAGATGCAACGCCGCGCGTCCAGTTGATAGGGGGCCACAATCGCTTGCGTTGGGCACACCGCCATGCACGCGTTGCACGAACCGCAGTGGTCCGTGACAGGCGGCGTCGGCTCCAACACCATGTCAATAAAAATTTCGCCCAAAAAAAACATCGAGCCGGCTTCTCGGTGTAACACCAGAGTGTGTTTGCCACGCCAACCGATGCCACTGCGCACCGCGAGCTCGGCCTCGAGCACTGGCGCGGAATCTGTGAATGCGCGATGGCCCAGGGGGCCAATGTGCTGGGATAAACGCTCGGCGAGTTGCTGGAGACGCTGGCGCACCACCTTGTGGTAATCGCGCCCTCGTGCGTAAATCGACACGGTTCCCTGATCGAATTTACTTAAACCTGCAAACTCCAAGGCCTGCCAGTCCTTGGGCGTCTGGCTTGGCAGATAATCCATGCGCGCAGTGATGACGCTGAGCGTTCCCGCAAGCAATTGCGCAGGGCGCGCACGCTTGAGTCCGTGGCGCGCCATGTAGTCCATCTCACCATGAAAGCCGTGTTCCAACCATGCCAACAAGCCGGGTTCAGCCGATGACAAATCCACACCGGAGATGCCGATTTGGGAAAACCCCAACTCCTGCGCCCAAGCCTGCAACAGCCCCAGCAAGGGTGGTGATGGTGGGGTTGGGCTAGCCTGCGCGTTATGGGTATTCACACGCCGATTGTAAAAACTCTGCCACTGCGCCTGCTTTGGCCTGACGAAGCGGCGACACAGGCGTTTGCAAACACCTTGGCGCAGGCGCCGGCGCTCAGCAACGCCTTCATCGCTTTGCATGGCGATCTTGGGGCTGGGAAAACTACCTTGGTGCGCCATCTCTTGCATGCGCTTGGCGTCACGGGCCGGGTGAAAAGCCCCACCTATGCGGTCGTAGAGCCGTATGAGCTGCCCCACATGGCGATTTGGCATTTTGATTTTTACCGTTTTAACGATCCGCGGGAATGGGAAGACGCCGGGTTTCGCGATATTTTTTCAGGGCCCGGGCTCAAACTCGCCGAGTGGCCTGAGAAAGCCGCCTCGGTATTACCCGTTGTCGATCTTGATATTTTTATTGGCACCGCCGCCGACACCCAGCGCCAAGTCAGCCTCCAAGCCCATACACCGACGGGCGCCCAATTGCTAGATTGTCTTTCAGGAAAAACGCCATGAAACGGCGCACCTTTCTTGAAACCGGGGCCGTCGTCTTATCGCTAGGTGTGAGCCCTGTGGCACGCGGAGCCAACATCATCACGGTGCGTATTTGGCCCGCGCCTGAATACTCCCGGGTCACGATTGAGTCTGACAGCGCGTTAAGCACCACCCACTCCTTTGTCGCCAACCCACCCCGGTTGGCAGTGGACATTAGCGGCGTGACCCTGAACCCAGCGCTCAAAGAATTGGTAGCCAAGGTTCAAGCCGATGACCCTAATATTGCGGGCATTCGGGCGGGGCAATTCACGCCCACCGTGGTGCGTTTGGTGATTGACCTCAAGCAAGCCATTCGCCCCCAGGTTTTCACGCTGGCGCCTGTCGCGGCCTACCAACACCGCTTGGTATTTGACCTCTACCCCGTCCAAGCCATCGATCCCTTAGACGCCTTGATCGCCCAACATACCCCGTCCAAGTCCGCACCGACAAGCGCGGATCCGCTGGGTGAACTAATGGCACAGCACTCAGGCAAGCCCGCCAAAAAAAATGCAGGCACGCCATCGGCCCCACTTTCGCCTGCATCTTCCGCCCCAGCATCCAAAACCAATCCACCCGCCAGCCCGGGCCCAGCGGCCTCCACCACCGACCGACTCATCATCATTGCGCTCGACCCTGGCCATGGCGGCGAAGACCCCGGTGCGATAGGGCCTGGCGGCACGCATGAGAAAAACGTCGTCCTCAAATTGGCCCGCCTGCTGCGCGACCGCATCAATGCTGCAGAAGTCAAGGGCATGACGATGCGCGCCTACCTAACGCGGGACGGCGATTTCTTTGTACCGCTGCACGTGCGTGTACAAAAAGCGCGACGGGTTCAGGCCGACTTGTTCATGAGTTTGCATGCGGACGCTTTTTTTACCCCCCAACCCCAAGGTGCCAGCGTATTTGCCTTAAGCCAAGGCGGCGCATCGAGCAGCGCTGCGCGGTGGATGGCGGCCAAAGAAAACAAGGCCGATTTGATCGGGGGTTTGAACGTCAAAGCCAAAGACGCGGTGGTTCAAAGTGCCTTGCTTGACATGAGCACGACGGCGCAAATCACCGACAGCCTCAAGCTCGGCGGCTCACTGCTCGGAGAAATCGCACGGGTCGGTAAGTTACACAAAGCCCGGGTGGAACAAGCGTCTTTTGCCGTTCTCAAGGCCCCGGACATCCCCAGCGTTTTGGTGGAAGCCGCTTTTATCAGCAATCCCAAAGAAGAAGCCAAACTCAATAGCGAGGAATACCAAAACCAGCTCGCAGACGCATTGATGCGCGGGATTTTGGCTTACTTTAGTAAAAACCCACCGCTGTCACGCAGTCGCAAAACAGGTTAGTTTGCGGCTTGGCGGCGGGCCCGCCAAGCGCCAAAAAATACCAACAGGCCAGGTACCAAAATCATCGCCCAGATGATTTTTTCCAAATGCAGTTTCACCCAGGCAATGTTGCCAAAAAAGTAACCCACTGTTACCAAAGAGCCCACCCACAAAGCGCCGCCCAACACATCATAAAACGTGAACTTCGACCGGGTCATACTCGCTACACCTGCCACAAACGGGGCGAAGGTGCGTAAAAAAGGCATGAATCGCGCAG
>CANJNX010000132.1 GCA_947475495.1 Comamonadaceae bacterium
AATCCCGCAGGCAGTGGCATGCACAAGGCTGCAGGCGCAAGTGTGTGGGTGGCAAATCCGCCGGTCCCACTTAAACACGCCACGGCTTGCCCTACTGCGAGGTGTTTGACGCCTTCACCCACGGCTTGAACGATGCCCGCGTACTCCGAACCCGGCACAAAGGGCAAGGGCGGTTTCATTTGGTATTTGTTTTGAACAATCAAGAGGTCTGGAAAATTCAGGCTGGCTGCTTTGATTTCAATCAGCACTTCCCCAGCCTTGGGTTGGGGGGTAGGAAGGTCTTTCCAGGTCAGGGCATCAACGCCGACGGGGTTCTCACAAAGCCAAGCTTGCATGGTTTTTATCTCCAAAAGTGGTGTCGTGCTAAATCATAGAGCCCAAATCAGCTTAACCCAAGGCCAGGGTTGGGAGATCTGTCTCTGGAGCGACCCCCCCTCACGGCGGCACCTACAATGAAGTTCAACTTTGAACACCTATGAAAATTCTTATTTCTAACGATGATGGTTACCAGGCCAGCGGCATTGTGGCTTTGTATGAAGCGCTCAAAGATATCGCCGATGTGGAGGTGATTGCACCTGAGCAAAACAACAGCGCCAAGTCCAACGCCTTGACGCTGAACTCCCCTTTGTACGTTCACCGCGCAAGCAACGGTTTTCGCTATGTCAACGGCACGCCAGCGGATTGCGTACACATCGCTTTGTCTGGTTTGCTAGATTACCGTCCTGACTTGGTGGTCTCAGGAATCAACAACGGCGCCAATATGGGCGACGACACGATTTACTCAGGAACTGTGGGCGCAGCAATGGAAGGGTATTTGTTTGGTATCCCCTCGATTGCGTTTTCACAGGTTCAAAAAGAATGGTTGGAGTTGAACTCCGCAGCGCGCAAAGCGCGGGAGATTGTGCAATTCATGTTGGAGCACAAAAAAGTCGGTTCCGAGCCTTGGCTTTTGAATGTGAACATTCCCAATTTACCTTTTGAAAAAATTAAAAGCGCCAAGGTCTGCCGCTTAGGCAAACGCCACGCAGCCGAACCGGTCATTGCACAAAAAAATCCGCGCGGAGAAACCATGTATTGGATAGGAGCTGCCGGTCCTGCCAAAGACGACGCCGAAGGAACCGACTTTCACGCGACCGAGCACGGCCATATTTCGTTGACGCCCTTGAAGGTGGACTTAACCGAGCACGATCATTTGCGGTATTGGTCTGAGACAGCGTCACTTTTGGCCGCACATCCTGCGCCCAAGGCATGAAACCCAGGCCTTCTTTTCCTGCACGCATGGAGGGTCCGACGACGGCTCCCATGCATGCCAAACCGGCAACGGTGCAGTCCAATGTGCCCCAAGGCGTAGGTATGGATTCCAGTACGGTGCGCCAGCGAATGGTCCAAAAGTTGGCGGGGCAAGGCTTACAAGATCCCTTGGTTTTGCAAGCAATGGCAACGATTGAGCGCCACCGCTTTGTTGATACAGCTTTGGCAAACCAAGCCTACGAAGATACGAGTTTGCCCATTGGTTTGGGACAAACGATATCAAAGCCGGGTGTGGTGGCGCGCATGGTGGAATTGCTGCGCAATGGGGCAACAGGCAAGCTTGGCCGGATTTTGGAAATTGGCACGGGGTGCGGCTACCAAGCGGCGGTTCTCAGCCAAATTGCGACGGAGGTGTACAGCATAGAACGCTTGCGCGGTTTGCATGACAAAGCGCGCGACAATTTACGCCATTTGCGCTTAGCCCAATTGCATTTATTGTTTGGCGACGGCATGTTGGGTTTTCCCAAAGGCGCACCTTACGCGGGCATTATTGCGGCCGCGGGTGGCGAAGCGATTCCGCAGGCCTGGATCGATCAACTCGCCGAGGGCGGGCGCTTGGTGGCTCCGGTGGCAATGGCTTCGTCTGCGCGCGGCGCCCCGGCAGCCCAGGCCTTGATCGTTTTAGATAAAACCCCGCAAGGGATTCGCCAAACCGTTCTGGAGGCCGTTCATTTTGTGCCTCTAAAATCGGGCTTGGCTTGAAAGGGAAAAATGCTTCAATTTAAATTACATGCATGGGCTTACCCAAGCACTTCAAAAGCATTGGCGATGGCTCTTGTTTTGTTGCTTAGCGCATGTGCGTCAAAGGTAACCCACCGTGCCCCTGTGGAAGACCGCAACAGCCACTCTGCGCGAAGCAGTGCCAGCGCATCTTCCCAAGACACTGCCAAGCCCATGCCTGGCTCGGAAAACGCCGGCAAACCGGGTTACTACACCGTCAAGCCCGGCGACACCTTGCTGCGCATTGCTTTGGAGTCAGGGCAAGGACACCGCGATATTGCGCGATGGAATGCATTAGAAAATCCCAACAAGATCGAGGTGGGTCAGGTTCTTCGGGTGGTTGCGCCCGTAGGTGAGGAGGCCGTGGTTGCTAAACCGGTGGCCAGTTCTAAGGTGACTTCGACGCCCTTGCAATCACAAACACAGTCAGCCGCCAAGACCGAACCCGCTCCAGCGGCAGCGGCGGCACCAGCAGCCGTGCCTGAACCGCAAGCCAAGTTAGGAGAAGACGAGGTGAGCTTTGCATGGCCTGCCAAGGGCACGGTGGTCGCAGCCTTTGACGAATCCAAAAATCGCAAAGGCGTTGATATTGGTGGCGCAGCCGGCGATCCCGTACTTGCAGCGGCTGAAGGCAAGGTGGTTTATGCCGGCGCGGGCCTTCGCGGCTATGGCAACCTGATTATTCTCAAGCACAACAACACGTACCTGACGGCGTACGCCCATAACCAAAATTTGCTCGTCAAGGAAGACCAGACGGTCAAGAAGGGGCAAAAGATTGCGGAGATGGGTAACAGCGATGCTGACAGTGTGAAGTTGCACTTTGAAGTCCGCAAACTTGGCAAGCCAGTAGACCCAGCGCAGTATTTGCCCGCGCGTTGACCTGAGACAATGGGGGATGTTAGAAGATCCCCTAGAAAAAAAATCGCCCGAACTGGCCCATTCAACGCCTGCCTTGCCAGAAGGTTGGTTGGCCGTTCAATCACTGGACCTTGAGGCCCAAGGCGTCGCTCACCGCAGTGACGGCAAGGTAGTTTTTATTGAAGGCGCACTCCCGTTTGAGGTTGTCAGCGCGCAAATTCACCGTAGTAAAAATAGCTTTGAAAAAGGCAAGCTCACGCAGATTCATGTCGAATCGTCCCAGCGCGTTCGCCCGGTGTGTCCTCACTTTGGATTGCACGAAGCGGCGTGTGGCGGTTGCAAAATGCAGCATCTGCATCCCAGCGCCCAAGTGGCTGTGAAGCAGCGGGTACTCGAAGACAACCTGTGGCACATTGGAAAAATCCATGCGGAGACGGTGATGCGCCCGATTGAAGGGCCCACCTGGGGCTACCGCTACCGGGCCCGCTTGTCGGTACGCTTTGTTCGAAAAAAAGGGGAAGTGCTGATTGGCTTTCATGAAAGAAAGAGCCGTTTTGTTGCAGACATGAAGGAGTGCCATGTGCTCGCACCCCATGTCAGCGCGATGCTCTTGCCGCTGCGCGCTTTGATTGCGTCCATGGACGCGGTAGAGCAAATCGCGCAGATTGAATTGGCCATTGGCGATGTAGGCGGCCAAAGTACAGAGGTCGGTGCGGGTGATGTGACGGCTATGGTGCTCCGGCATTTGGTCCCCTTGAGCGAAGGCGATCTCGAAAAATTACGCACTTTTGCGGCCCAGCGCCCAGGTTTGCAATGGTGGCTGCAAGCCAAAGGGCCAGAGACGATTGTTCGGCTAGACGAGTTGCCAGCGCACACTACGGCCCAACTGTCCTACAGCTTGCCGCAGTTTGGTATCACGATGCCGTTTCGCCCGACCGATTTCACGCAGGTCAATCCGCATATCAATCGGGTGCTGGTGTCGCGGGCTTTGGGTTTGCTCCAAGTCCAAAAAACGGAACGGGTGATCGATTGGTTTTGTGGTCTGGGAAATTTCACCTTGCCACTGGCAACCCAGGCCCGTGAGGTGCTTGGCATTGAAGGCGCGGAATCCTTGGTTGCGCGTTCCCGTGAGAACTTGGCCTTGAATAAGGCGCATGCGCCTGCCCATACCGTGCTTGCACCGACATCTTTTGTGGCGCGCAATTTGTTTGAGATGACTCCGGCCTTGTTAACGGCCGATGGCAGCGCGGACAAGTGGTTGGTCGATCCGCCGCGAGAAGGGGCTTTTGCTTTGGTGCAAGCTTTAGCAGAGCTGCACCAGAATCCTCAATTGCGAAGCGGATGGACTCCCCCGAAGCGCATTGTGTATGTGAGTTGCAATCCGGCCACCCTGGCCCGGGACGCTGGCCTCTTGGT